>JASFOL010000244.1:0-3721 GCA_050116545.1 bacterium
CCGAGCAGGTTATGATGTGGGCCTTGACCTCCAGCCTGATTCCCGCCATGCCGACCGGCAGCTCTATGCCGCTCTGGTCGTCAACCACGAACTCCTGCGGAATCACGTGGAGGATCCTGCGGTCATTGGGCACCGCGATCGCGCGCGCCGCCGTGATCACCCTCTCGATGTCGCTTTCACTGATCTCCTTGTCCGGACGCGAAACGGCAACCACTCCGGTGCTATTGATGCCCTTTATATGATCACCGGAGATGCTGACGAACGCCGACTTGGGCGAGTGTTCCGACATAAGTTCCGCGGCCTGCACCGCACCCTCTATGGAGGAGACCGTCTTTTCGATATCGACAATCACGCCCTTGCGGATGCCTTCGCATCTTTCAGTTCCCACTCCGGTCACAATGGGCTTTCCACTCTTGTCGATTTCGGCGATGATCGCGCTGACTTTGGTGGTTCCTAAATCCACACCCATTACCCTTACAGGTGAAGGCAAAGGTCAAACCTCCTTCCGTGCGCGACTTGGCACTTGGCTGTATTCCATTATCACCTGGCGGCTGAAACGCAGGTCGATGCGCCTCGGGCACATTCCGAGATGCGGCGCTTGAATCAGCACCTGGCGGAGCCTGTCGATCTTCCGGGAATAATCACCGGTACCGATCTCCACGATCGTCCCACCTTTGAGGATGGCCCGCGGCTGTCTGACATCTGAGACATTGACCTCTGAGAGCATCATGAAGAGGTCCTGATGGCGTTGGAAGGCCTTGGTCACCGAGAGTCCCACCGTGATCTCCGGCTTCGACATCCTCCGGCCCCCCAGAGGGTCCTCGAGAGGCCCCTTGAGGGATATGCCCGTCATGGCGGGAAAGCTGCCGCCGGCAAAGGCCTCGTCGACAGAGGTCACATACCCGTCCGGGTCCAGTCCCACCACGGCCCCGTCGGTGACCACGAGCGCCAGGGTCGGACCCGGCTCGCGCGCCCCGGTCGGACGCGCGGTCAGCCCGGCAATCCTGGCTGCGACCTTCCCGGCTCGCGAGGCCGCTTCACAACCGGCCCTCTCCAGGAAGGCGTCGCAGCGGGGCCCGAGCGTCTCGGCGCCCTTCAGTGTAAGCCCGCCCGACGCTGTGGCGGCCAAAGCCAATATTGCGATCCAGGCCTTCAATGCTCTTCCCTCAGTCTCTTCCCAGCACCCTGATCTCCAGTTCGAGATCGGTGCCATAGTGTTCCCTGACTCTCCGCCTTATCTCCTCGATCAGGCTTATAATCTCCCCGGCGGTCGCCCCGCCGGTGTTCACTATCCAGTTGGCGTGCACCGTGGATATCCGGGCGCCGCCTATGTTGAATCCTTTCATTCCGATCTCATCTATCATCCGCCCCGCGGCATTTCCGGGAGGATTCTTAAAGACGCACCCGGCCGTGGATTCACCCGCGGGCTGGGTCGTTCGCCGCCTGCTCAAGTGCTCCTCGACACCCCGCCTGGCCTCCTCGACAGATGAGAGCGATCCGGCCAGCAGGACTTCCAGGACCACCAGGTCCGCCCCTATTCCGGAAGTCCTGTATCCGAAGCCCATATCGCCCTCCTCCAGCTCCACCTCCCTGAGGTCATCGGTCAGGAGGCTCACCTGGAGCGTCCGGTGCGACAGCCAGGTGTCGCCGGAGCCCGCATTTGTGATCACCGCACCCCCGACCGTGCCGGGGATGCCGGCCAGGAAATCCAGGCCGCCGATACCCGAGGACGTGGCCTTGCTCACCACCTCTGCAAGGCCGGTCCCGCCGCCGGCGCGGATGCGGTTCTCCTTGATTTCTATCGCGGCGAACTCGCCCGCCAGGCGGATCACCACACCATCGATCCCGCCGTCTTTGACCAGGACATTCGAGCCCCTGCCGAGCAGGGTGACCGGAATCGAATGGCTTCTGGCTATCTGCAGAACCTGTCTCAAGGCGACACGGTTGGATACCCAGAGCATCAGGTCGCAGGGACCACCCACGCCGAACGTGGTGTGCATGGAGAGCAGCTCGTCTTTGCGGGCAATCACTCCATCGATGCTCTCAAGGTTTTCGATCACATCCGTCACTGTTCCATTCTCCTCAAGATCTCTTCACCTATCTTCCAGACGTCTCCTGCCCCGAGGGTGACCACCAGGTCTCCGTCCTTCAGCGTGGCGAGGAGGTGGTCGACGATTTCCTCGCGGTCGGGAATATAGACCAGGTCGCGGTGCCCGCTCTTTAAGGCAGCGCCGGCCACCAGCTCGGCCGTGACTCCGGGAATCGGCTCTTCACCGGCCGCATATATCGAAGTCATGATCACCTTGTCGGCATCGTAGAGGCTCCGTCCCAGACGCTCCCAGAGCGCCCGGGTCCTCGAGTAGCGGTGCGGCTGGAAGACGGCGACCACGCGGCGCTTCCACATGGATTTCAGGGTCTCGAGGGTGGCGATTATCTCGGTCGGGTGATGGGCATAGTCATCGATGACAAGCACTCCGTTCGCCTCGCCCTTGATCTCCAGCCTTCTCGATATGCCGGTGAACTGGGATATGCCCTCGCTTATCGACGGGAACGGGATGTCCAGCTCCAGGCCGACAGCCACCGCCGCCAGGGCATTGGCGATATTGTGCCTCCCGGGCATCCGGAGCATCGCGCTTCCCAGCTTGCTCTCTCTCAACCTGACATTGAAGGTGACATTGTGCCCATCGGGGGCAACATCAGTCGCCCTGACGTCGGCCTGCTGCGAGAACCCATAAGTGATCACCCGCCTGATGATCCTGGGGATGATCGCCTGCACATTGTCCTCATCAAGGCAGACAATCGCGGCGCCATAGAAGGGCACCTTGTTCACAAACTCTATGAATGAGTCTTTTATGGCTTCGATGTCATTGTAGTGATCGAGATGCTCCTCATCGATGGTGGTGACAATGGCCAGATTGGGTGACAGCCTCAGGAAGGAACCGTCACTCTCATCGGCCTCCGCGACCAGGTAGGGCCCCCCGCCCAGCTTGGCATTGGTGCCGAGAGCCTTGAGCCTTCCCCCCACTATTATGGTGGGATCAAGCCCGGCCGCGGCCATCACCAGGCCGACAATCCAGGTGGTTGTGGTCTTGCCGTGGGCGCCGCCCACCGCGATGCCCTGCTTCATCCGCATAAGCTCGGCCAGCATCTCGGCCCTCGAAATCACGGGAATCCCGCGGCGCCGCGCATCGTGGATCTCCGCATTGTCACCCTTGATAGCCGACGAACATACCACCACGTCGGAGCCCTCGATATTCTCCGCCTGATGGCCCCGGAAAATCTGGCCTCCCAGGCCTGCCAGCCTCTCGGTGACATCGCTTGCGGCGATGTCCGAGCCACTGACCCTGTATCCGAGGTTGAGGAGCAATTCGGCGATGCCGCTCATCCCGGTGCCCCCGATACCTATCAGATGAATATGTTTTACCTTACCGAACATAGCTCCACCAGTACTGCGGCGAGTCTGGAAAGCCGGCCCTTGTGCTCAGCCAGCTCCACGAGACGCACCGCGATTTCGCGCGGGGCATCCGGATTGCCCAGACCCTGTGAATTCCGGGACATGTCACTCAGGTGCCTCGCATCGTCAATGATCGCCACAATTGTGTTTGCCAGGTTCCGTCCATTGAGGTCTTCATCCAGGATCACAGAGGCCGCCCCGCTCTCCTCCAGGAGCCTGGCATTGGTCTCCTGGTGGCCGCCGGTCGCATGGGGATAGGGAATCAGG
>JASFOL010000245.1:0-3721 GCA_050116545.1 bacterium
GTCTGGCCTGGTGCAAGAGCAGGTCGGTCATCGCCTCATCTCCCTGAGTCCCATAGACGAGCACATGAGGCGAAAAGGTGGTCTGCTTGATGGGCCCATAGAGGCCCGGTGTCTTCACCAGACCTTTGGGCTCCGATTCCCCGGGCATGAACTCTCCGGCCCTCTTGGAGAACACCAGCTCCAGCCGGTCCCTGAAGCTGTGGGTCCACGATTTGCCGTCGATGAGAACCGTCGCGCGGCCATCGGGGAAGAGCTGTCTGGACAGGGTTATTCCGAAGGACTTTACATTGCCGGCCTCTATGTTCAGTGTGTCCTGGAACACCGCGGCATCTATGAGCGACTCGCGGTATGGAATCTCCTGCTTCCTGATCTCGACCCAATACGCCCTGTTGGAACACGAGATATTGGCAGTCTTGAAGGTCACATGTCTGGGGAAGCGCACGCGGGTCTTCCCCGGAAAAAAGCCCATCAGGTCGGGATCATCCACGCAGGACACATCCAGGCTGTCGATTCCCCACCAGTGTCCCCGGCCGGGATCCTCCTTGTAGATATAGTCGTATCCAAGCTGCTCGAGCCGTTGCACAAAGAGCCTGGGATGATAGGGTGGAACATTGTCATCAGAACCGCCCTGCAGGATGAAGATGGGGAGGTTCCTCGCATTCTCGACGAAGCGATGAGGCGCATCCTGGAGCAGGGCGCGGTCCCGGACAGCCCTCGCGGCAGGATCACCCAGTATGTTTGCCTTCTGCAGGAACCACGGCACATAGAGATCGAAGCTCGTCCAGCCGGCTCCTGGGGCCATGGCTGCGAAGAGGTCAGGATGCGCCAGCCCAACATGCCAGACCCCGTGCCCGCCCATGGAGTGGCCCGTGAGATAGATCCTCTCGTCATCTATCTCCAGGGAGTTCCTGGCGATGTCGAGCACCTCCAGGGCGTCCAGCCTTCCCCAGTCCTGCCAGTCGAACCCGAAGGGCCTCCTGTTGGTCGGGGCAACCACATAGGCCCAGTCCTTGGCCTTGTATGCATCCACCTGCCCCTCGGCCCTGACGCCGGCCCCGTGGAGCGTGAAGATGAGTCCGTATAGCTTCCGGATCCTGCCATGTCCGCCTGCCGCGGCCCCTCGCGCCGGAAGCCGCACGGCATAGTACTGGCAGGAGCTGTCGATCGACGAGATGAAGGTCCGCTTGATGGACTGTCCCTTGTCTCTCAGCCTCAAGGTCAGGGTATCTGCGTATTCGGATCCATCGCAAATCACCCGCAGCGGCACCGGGTAATCGCCGGCCGAATCGTGAGTGGCAATGAACCCTATCTTCATCGGGACTTTCTTGACGCAGAGGGGTGCCAGACTGCCGGCATTGGCTTCCCGCCGCAAAACCCATCGGTCGTCTCCGACCTCGATGGTCACCCCTCGAAGCCACCTGGTGGTGGTGTTAAGGAGGGGCACTCCGATCCAAGCCTCACCCACGAAGCGGCCGAGCACGTCGGGAGTGGTGTAATCATCAAGCGTGATCACCGGAGCCTGAGGCGGCGTCATCTCGAACCTGAACCGGTGGTCGCCGTATCCCGTCAGCTTCACCAGGACACGGTTGATCCCCTGCTTCACAACTACCGGAGTTAGCATGTACCCGCTGCCGTAGGGGTCTCCCGGGTACTGCCTGCCGTTCAGGAAAAATGTGCCTATCTTCTCGGCTTTAACGAGAGCCCTCGCCTCCTCCGGGGACTCGAGCTCGGCAAAGGCATATGCGGCATTGACAATGCCCGCATAGCCGTAGACATCCATCAGGGTGTCCCAGGGGACCTTCTCAAAATCGGTGCTAATCCAGCCTGTCGAATCGGGCGCCGCGGTCTTCCACTCGATGAATCCGCCCTGGACCATCACGCTGGGATAAGGTCCGGCTTGATCGGGATCAAGTGATGCCGGGTCTGTGCCGGTACTCGGTATTCCCTCTCTGGCCCCGACAGAGAACGGGCCGAGGTAGTGCCACTCCCCGATCTCGATTCCCTGATCGATGCCGGGAAGCGGTCCTTGAAGTGCTCCGGGATGGGGGCCGGGAGACGGTCCGGCAAGCGCATGGCTCGCCAGAAGCAGGAAGAGGAGCAGGGCGGAGACTGTCGATAGGTCTGCAGGGCTTTTCGGGCGCCGGGATTCGCTCACGGTATCCTCCTTTGCCATCAGCCCGGCCAAGATATCACATGCACGGCCGGGATTGGAACGAATTTGGCCGGCCGGAGACGGATCAGGCCTCCCCGACGAATTTGCCCGGTCAGAGTTGGATTTACCCCACGGTGACGAATTCGACCTGCCGTGAGCGAATTTAACCGGTCTGGAACTTATTTGGGCTACGCTCGTTCCAATCCTAGGAGGGGGACTGATGATTCTTTTCGCTTTCCCAGAGGCACGCAAAGGAGTGAAACGATGAGATGGATCAGGACGCTCATCCCGGCATTGATGATTATGTTTCTGCTTGTCTCCGGGTGTTCGGAGATGCGCGAGGCAACGCTTGAACGGGGAATCCAGCTCTTCTTAGAGAACAGGCTGGACGATGCCCTGCCGGTGCTGGAGGCATCCACCAAACTGTGGAAGGCCAATCCCGAAACCTTTGCCTGGCTCGCGGAATGCCTGCGGCGCCTGGAGAGGTTCGATGAAGCCGCCGAGGCGGCATACAGCGCTCTCGATCTCGACAGTCAGCACGCCTTTGCCCACACGGTCCTGGGAGACCTGTACAATCCCCAGCTCAGCTCCTGGGGCAGGGTGGACGCCGACAGCACATGGTTTCACCTGCGGGAGGCTGTCAAGTGCGATCCGGGTGACGGGAATGCCTGGTCCTCCCTGTGGGTTCAGGCGATGATGAGGGGGGATCTCCAGTTGGAACAGACCGCTGCCACAAGGATGATAGACAGCGGGTTCCTTTCCAAGCCGCTCCTGGCCTATAACCGGTGGCAGCTCGAACACCTGCCCGAAAACGCTATTCTGCTCACCAACGGAGACATGGACACGTATCCGGCGGCGGCGCTCAAGGTCAAGGAAGGGTTGAGGGGCGATGTGGCGCTTGTCAATCTCAGTTTGCTCAATATGCCATGGTACCAGCGCCTTGTAGCCGAGCGCTATGATTTGCCGCTGATTTCCGAGGTGGATCAGCCGGCCAAGGGCGTGGACGGCGACATCATTCTTCCCGCCAAGCAGGTGGTGAGAGCCTGGATGGACCTGCAGAAGACAGGAGATCTCGGCCGGCCGCTGTGTGCGGCCATTACTGTTTCCGATCTTGACTTCACGCCCGACGCCGCCGGGAGAATGGAGCTCTGCGGGCCCTACTTCGAGATACATCCCGCGCCCATAGATGCCGAGATCAATGTCGCGAAGCTCAAGAACAGCCTGGATTCCATCGATCCTCCGGAGTTCGAAGGCGAGTTCGCGACGCCCATAGACAGGAGCCCGGTGAGGCGAATGGGCACCAATCGCCTGGCCACCAATGTGACCTCGGCCATGCTCAAGTATGCCTATGCCCTCGCCGAAGAGGAAAGGTGGGAGGAGTCAGCAATGATGCTGGCTCAGGCAGAGGAATTCGATTCTAAGATTCTCGCCGGAGGTGCCTACGCCGAACCCATGCAGGCCCTCCGGGACACAATAGAGCTGAATACACCGCAGTAAGTCAGACCCTCCTGCGGAAACAGGCCGGAGACGCGTGGTCCGTCTCCGGCCTCATCTTATCCGGGAACAAGT
>JASFOL010000246.1:0-3711 GCA_050116545.1 bacterium
TGAGTTCACAATCGCATTATATGAGTCCACGCCCTGGCCCTTCTGGGCTTCGATCTCATCAACAAGCACGATAGCGTTCTTGACCAGCATGCCGGTGAGGCTCAGCATCCCCAGCAGGGCCATGAAGCCAAATGGCTGCCTGGTCAATAGCAGCCCCCAGGTGACACCGATCAGCGCCAGGGGAACCGTCAGCCAGATCACCAGCGGCTTGCGGATGGAGTTGAAAAGGAATATAACGATCACAATCATCATGGCGAAGAACGCCGGAAGCGATTTCGAGAGCGCTCCCTGGGCGCGAGCCGAATCTTCGGCCTCGCCACCCCAGGCCATGTAATAGCCGGGAAGTCCCTTGAGGGGAAGCTTGTCTGCATACTTGACCTTTATGGTCTTTGCCTCAAGGTCCGCAAATGGTTCGGGACCCGGGTCCTTGCCTGTAATCGCTGCGATGTCCACACCCAGCGCCTCCTCTATTCTCGGCTTTATCCGGGCAAAGAGCTCGCTTGGGAGCTCCTCGCGGGCATCGCAATGGAGCTTGAGCATTGTGGTCCGGTCCCTCCGCCAGATATTGGCGTCTTCCCATTCGGTCCTGAACGCCGAGATCACCTGGCCCAGTGGAATCATCGCACCGGCCACGGGGCTCCAGATCTGAAGCGAATGCAGGGCGTCCGCATTGATGCGCTCAGCCTCGGGGGAACGGGCGACAATGGCCAGAAGATCTTCGCCCTCTCGATACACCCCGGTCCGGGTGCCCTCAAAGCCGGCCTCCAGAGTGCGGGCTATCTCCGGCCTTTCGATTCCGGCACGGCTGGCCTGGGATTCCGCTATCTGGGGCCGCACCACCAGTACCTTCTCCCGCCACTCATCGCGCACCGACTTGGCGCCCGGATCTGATGCCATTATGCTCTCGGCTCTCCCTGCCAGCTCCCTGAGGACACCCCTGTCCGGGCCGTACAGCCTGAGCTGGATCTTCCCGCCTTCGCCAGGTCCTAAGAGGAACTTCCTGAAGTTGACCACAGCATCCGGGAAGAGCTCCTCCAGATCTCTCTGGACCTGCTGCTCCAGGCCCGCTATGCGTTTGAAGTCATCGACGTCTACGAGGATCTGCCCGAAGCAGGAGGCTTCTCCCTCCGGCGCATATGTCAGAAGAAACCTCAGCTGCTGGCCACCGACCATCGTGGTCACGTGCGTCACTCCCTCAAGGTCACTGAGGTAGTCCTCGGCGGCCTCAAGCCTGCCTGCGGTCTCGGTTATCCGCGTGCCCTCGGGGAAATAGAAGTCGACGAAGAACTGCGGCCTGGTTGAATCCGGGAAGAAACTCTGCTTGACCAATCCGAAGGCGAACATCGATGCCAGGAATATCGCCGCCACGATGATCAGCGTGATCCAGCGGCGTCTTATGGCGAGCTCAAGCCCCGTGCGGTACTTCCGGTAGAATCCGCCGGCATACGGGTCTTTGGAGCCGGCAGTTGCAGCCCCCACTTCCGGGTCTTTACCGGCGCCCGGGCCAGACCCGGCGCCCACCGCCCCATTCCCGGCCTTGCCCCGGCCCGCCTTCTTCCCCGGCATCAAGAAGTGCTTGCACAGAAGCGGTGTGATCGTAACAGCGGTGACCCAGCTCAGCATCAGTGAGATCAGGATCACCTGGAATAGGGAGCGGCAATATTCCCCGGTGGAATCCGGAGACGTGCCTATGGCCGCGAAAGCGAGGACCGCCACAATGGTAGCCCCGAGAAGCGGAAGGGCTGTCTGGCCCACGATCTCCTTGGCCGCCTTCAGGGCATCCATTCCCCTCTCCATCCTGGTCTTCATTCCGTCTGTCACCACAATGGCATTGTCCACAAGCATTCCCAGGGCTATGATCAGCGCACCCAGCGAGATTCGCTCCAGAATTACGCCCCACCGTTGCATGAATATGAAGGTCCCGAGGATGGTTATGAGAAGAACAGCCCCTATTATCAGGCCGCTTCTCAAGCCCATTGCGAAGAGCAACACGACGACAACGATTGCGACGGCCTGAAGCAGGCTTACCACGAAGCCCCTGATCGCGGTGTTTACGGCTTCCGATTGGAGCGATATTATCTTGACCTCCATCCCGACAGGCGCCATGGGCTCCAGCTCTCTCAGCCGCTTGTCCATCGCCTCGCCCATAGTGACCACGTTGCCGCCAGCGATGGTCGATACCCCTATGCCGATCGCCGGCACGCCGTCATAACGAAGCAGCTGCTTTGGCGGATCGGCATATCCCCGCCTTATGGTGGCCACGTCTCTCAGGTAGACCTGGCGAGCCGAACGCCCGCCGCTTATAAGCAGGTCACCGAACTCCTGTTCTGACTTGAACTCCCCGGTAGGGCTTATCGGTATAAGAAAATCACCGAGCTCGAGCCTCCCGGCTGGGGCGGGGAGGTTCTTGGCGGACAGGGCCGCGTATATCTGGTCCTGTGAAACGCCCAGCTGGGCCATCTTGCTCCTGGACATCTCCACATATATGACCTCGGGCTGCTTGCCGTAAACCACCACTTTCTTGACATCCTGAACCAGGAGGAGTTCGCGCTGCAGCAGGTCAACGAAGTCCCAGAGCTCTGCATAGGTGTAGCCTTCGCCGGTAACTGCGAGAAATATGCCATAGACGTCACCGAAGTCGTCGTTGACGATCGACGGGCCGGCTCCGGGTGGGAGCTGGTTCTGGTTGTCGTTTACCTTTCGCCTCAGCTCGTCCCAGACCTGGGGCAGCGACTCCTTGTCGTACTTGTCCTTGATCTTGGCCTTGATCAATGACATGCCGCGTGTGGAACGGGATTGCACATATTCCAGCTGGCCCAGCTCCTGCACCGCTTTCTCAATCACATTGGACACCTCGGTTTCGACCTCGGCGGCCGAGGCGCCCGGGTATGGAGTTACCACGACGGCCTCTTTGATTGTGAACTCGGGGTCCTCGAGCCGGGACAGACCGTTGAAGGCTCGTATCCCCACTACCACCAGCAGAAGAGTGAAGACCCAGGTTATGACGTTCTTCTTGATGGAGAACTCAGCAATATTCATGGCTCACCCGCCCCTTACTCTTCCATCAGTCTGACTTGTCTGCCCTCTTCAAGGTGGCTGACACCGGCGACAACTATCCTCTCTCCGGCTTCCAGCCCGCCGCGGACCGCGATGCCTCCCTCTCCGGTCACCTCACCCACGGCGATCTCGCGCCTGTGGACGGTCATATCGTCGGGGTCAACTACCCAGACGTATTGCGTTTCGCCGGTATCGCTGGCAAAGACCGCACTTGCCGGAATCACAAACCCCGTATCCTTGCCGGCACCGCCGCGCATCGTCCGCGCAACCACTTCGGCGGTCATCCCCGGCAGGATACTCAGCCCCTCCGGGCTAGGCATGGTGAGCCGCACCTCATAGGTCTGCGTTGCGGGATCTGCCTGTGCCGCGACTTCGCGGAATCGCACCGGGAACTCCCGGTCTCCGGCGGTCTGAAACCTGGCCACGACGTCTATGTGGGCTTCGGCCGAACGCCGCACATTGACTATCATCTGCTCCGGCACGTCGACGACGATATCCAGGTTGCTCAGGTCGTGAAGGCTGCAGATAACCTGATTGGCGGAGACTTCCTCGTAGTTCTCAACATACCTGTCGCCGATCACGCCCCCGAATGGCGCTCGCATGTAAGTATATCCCAGATTGGCCTCCGCATTGTCCAGCCGTGCCTTGGCCACG
>JASFOL010000247.1:0-3702 GCA_050116545.1 bacterium
ATGCTCGAGTTCCTGAACCTGGAGCTGGCCGGCGAGTTCCTGGTGATGGCGGCAACGCTCATGCGCATCAAGGCCCGCCTGCTTCTTCCCGTCCAGGTGGACGAGGACGAGGAAGAAATCGACCCCAGGCAGCAGCTGGTGCAGCAGCTCCTCGAGTACCAGAAATTCAAAGCGGCTGCCTCCGAACTGGATGCCATGCGCTACCAGCGGCAGCTGCTCTTCATCAGACCGGAGCAGGAACCCGAAGAGGTCGAGGAGGAGGCCGAGTTCTCATATAGTCTCTTCGATCTGATCACGGCCTTCAAGTCCGTGCTGGAGCAGGCGAGAAGCCGCTACATGGATGTGCGCGCCGAGGAATCCTCTATCGAAGAGAAGATGGAGTACCTCAAGCAGAGGCTCGCGGAGCAGGAGGTGATCGCCTTCGAGGACCTATTCGAGAATGTCGCGGGCACTCCGGCCCTGATAGCGACCTTCCTTGCAGTGCTTGAGCTCCTGAGGCTCAAGGTAGCCAAGGTGAAGCAATCGAAGCCCTTCGGGCAGATCTGGATCCAGAAGGTAGTTAAGGAGAAAGGCCATGGAGGAACTTAAGCGGATAGTGGAGGCGCTTCTGTTCGCCTCTCCTGATCCACTGAGTGTGCGTCGTATCAAGTCGGTTGTTCCCGGACTTGAGACCGACCAGGTACTGGAAACCCTGAGCGAGCTGAAGCAAGACTATGAGGGCGATTCGCGCTCCTTCCAGATCGTCGAGATAGGCGGCGGCTATCAGCTGACAACCAAGCCGGATTACGCGCTCTGGGTGGGCAAGCTGGTCGAGGCCCGGGGCAAGCAGCGGCTATCGAGGGCCGCGCTTGAGACCCTGGCGATCGTGGCTTACAAGCAGCCCGCGCTCCGAGCCACCCTGGAGGGTATCCGCGGAGTGAATGTGGACGGGGTCCTGCGCACATTGATGGAGCGGGACCTGGTCAGGATAGTGGGAAGGGCCGACGGGCCCGGACGGCCGCTTCTCTTCGGAACCACCAGGGATTTCCTCATGCAGTTCGGACTGAACAAGCTCGCAGATCTTCCCGGAATCGAGGAGATCGAGGAGCTGGTCGGCAAGGCGCCGGAAACGCCGGAGGAAGATTTCCCGGAGGACGAAGAGATCACCGGGGCATACGATGAAGGAGAGAATGACAAGGAAGCCGGGGCCGCGGAGGCTCCCGCCACTGAAACCGGAGAGACCTCCCAACCGGCCGTCGATTCGGACACTGAAGAGCATCCTGCCGAGGACGCGGTTCCGGATTTGATGGAGCCTCCTGCCGAGGAGGAGCCTTTCATGGAAGAAGAGATCCCGGGTCTTGAGGAGACTCCCAGGGTGAAAGAGGTTCCTCCTGCCGACGGGACTCCCGAAGCCGATGCCGAGCAGACTGAGACTGAATAAGTACCTGCGCGACTGCCGGCTCGGCTCAAGAAGGAAGTGCGAGGAGCTCATCCGGCAAGGCCGGGTCAAGCTCAACGGGGCGGTGGTCGTTGAGGTCGGGACCCTGGTGGACACCGGGGCCGACCTGGTCGAGGTGGATGGCGAGGCCGTAAGACCCTTCACCGAGTCGGTCTATGTCGTCGCCAATAAGCCTCGCGGCGTGGTGGTGACCGGTAGCGACCCCCAGGGCAGAAAGACCTTCTATGATGCGATCAGGGGGCTGCCCGAGGGCCTCTTCAGCGTGGGCAGGCTGGACATGGACAGCGAGGGTCTGCTTCTCCTGACAAATGACGGGAAGCTGGCGTTCAGGCTGAGCCATCCCCGGCACGAGATAGAGAAGGTGTATCACGTGGGTCTTGACAAGCCCGTCGACAGAGACCTGATTGCCAGCCTTAAGGGCGGCATCGAGTTGGAGGACGGGCCGGCCAGGGCCCGGGAGGCCAGGGTCTTGAAGAGCGGTGACAACCCGACTCTGGAGCTGACGCTGACCGAGGGAAGAAAGCGCGAGATACGGCGCATGATGGCTGCCTGCGGTTACGGAACCTGGTGGCTGCGGCGGGTGCGCCTTGGGACGCTTGAGCTGGGCGACCTGAAACCTGGCGCCTGGAGACATCTGGAAAGGGACGAGGTGCGGGGCCTGAGGAGGCTGGTGGAAGAGGCCTATGTGAAGAAGATGAGGAAGCGCAGGCAGTGAGAAAGCCAGTGGTCACCATAGACGGTCCTGCCGGTTCGGGAAAGAGCACCACGGCCAGGAGGGTGGCCGCGGAGCTCGGATACATCTACCTGGATACGGGCGCGATGTACAGGGCGATGACAGCGAAGGCCCTGAGGAAAGGCATCGATCTTGACGACCCCGGCGCTCTGGCGCGGCTGGCCCGGGATACCGACATAGCGGTGAGGCCGGCCCCGGACGGGACCAGGGTGATACTCGACGGGATAGATGTCACCGATGAGATCCGGACCCCCGAGGTGACCAAAGCCTCTTCGCCGGTCTCCGCGGCCGCAGGAGTGAGAGAGCGGATGGTTGAGCTTCAGCGCCAGGTGGGCGCCGGCGGCGGCATCGTTGCCGAAGGCCGGGACATAGGTTCGGTGGTGTTTAAGGACGCGGAGGTCAAGATCTATCTGGATGCGAGCCTGGCCTGCAGAGCTCTTAGAAGGAAGAAGGAGCTGGAAGCGGCCGGTACCCAGGTGACGCTTGAGAACATGATGAAGGATATCGCGCTGAGAGACGCCTATGACTCCTCGAGAGAGCACAGTCCGCTGATGATTCCGGAAGGTGCGATCATCGTGAACACCACTGATATGAGCATCGAAGACCAGGTGAAGCGAGTGGTCGAGGAAGTAAGGAAGAAGACCGGAGAATGAAGGATGAGATTCCACTACAGGATGGCTCGCGTTTTCCTGAACTTTCTGGCCTGGCTGCTTTTCGGCATGGTGACCAGGGGCGGGGAGAGGGTGCCAGCGAAAGGTGGAGTGATAATCGCGTCGAATCACATATCGTACTTCGATCCCCCGGTGGTGGGATGCGGCATCCCGCGGGAGCTCCACTTCATGGCCAAGGAGGAGCTGTTCAAGAACCCGGTGTTCGCGGCGATCATCCGCTCATACAATGCGATACCGCTCAAGCGGTCGGTCGGGGACATGGCCGCGCTCCGCAAGGCGGTGAAACTGATAAGGCAGGGACGGGCGGTGCTGATGTTTCCCGAGGGGACCAGAAGTCTCTCGGGCAAGCTCTTGAAGGCCAAGGCCGGCGTGGGCATGATTGGAGTGATGACTTCGGCTCCGATAGTGCCCGTCCATGTGGAGGGTACCAATAGCCTGAGCAAGGCCTTCTGGAGAAAGCGCAGGTTCATGGTATCCTGCGCCGAGCCGGTGATCCCGTCGGATTACAAGGATGAGAACGCCGACCCGAAAGAGCAATACCAGAGAGTCACTGACGAGGTGATGAAGAGAATTGCGGGTCTCGCGGAAGAAAACCAGGAAGCCCGCTAAGGGCCGGAAGAACCTCAAGGTAAAGGTGAGCAGGGGGATCGGGTTCTGCTCGGGCGTTACCAGGGCAATAAAGATAGCGCTCGCGGCCACCGGTCATGCCGACGAGGTCGTGAGCCTCGGGCCCCTGATCCACAACCCGCAGGTGGTGGACAAGCTCATCGAGGTGGGCGTCAAGCCGCTGAAGAGACTCGGCAGCGGAGGCAAGGCGCTTGTGATCAGAAGCCACGGAGCCAGTCCCCAGGTGCTTGAGA
>JASFOL010000248.1:0-3701 GCA_050116545.1 bacterium
CATCGGCAGACAGGGCTGCTGAGCCGGTAATAGCCGGGATCGGGCAGGACTGACCCGGGCAACCGTCGTGCAAGCCGATCAGCACTCCGAGTGTTCGGTCCGGGCTATGATCTCATCCTGAAGCTCACGGCCTATATCGACGAAGTAGTCGCTGTAGCCCGCCACGCGGACGATGAGATCCCTGTGCTCCTCGGGATGTTCCTGGGCGCGCTTCAAGGTCGCGGCATCCACCACATTGAACTGGATATGATGGCCGCCCATGCGGAAATATGCCCGCACCAGATGTCCCAGTTTCTCAAGGCCGGTATCATCGGCCAGCAGCTGCGGCATGAACTTCTGATTTAAGAGCGTCCCGCCGGTTCTCGCATGATCGATCCGGGAAGCCGACTTGATTACAGAGGTGGGCCCCTGCTTGTCCGCCCCCTGGCTCGGGGAAATGCCGTCTGAAAGAGGAGCGCCGGCCCGTCGCCCGTCGGGAGTGGCCCCGGTCACACGCCCGAAGAAGATGTGCACCGTGGTGGGAAGGAGATTGACCCTGTAATGGCCGCCCCTGGTATTGGGCCTGCCGTCAATCGCATTGAAGTAGACCTCGAAGACGGCCTGGGCTATGGTGTCCGCCCTCGGGTCATCATTTCCATACTTCGGGGTCTTGTTGAGGAGCACCTGGCGGGTCTTCTCATCGTCCTTGAAATCGCCGCGCAGGGCCTCGAGAAGCCCGGGCAGCGTGAAGCGCTTTTCATCAAACACATGGTGCTTGATCGCCGAGAGGGAATCCGTGAGTGTCCCAAGGCCAACACCCTGGATATAGGTGGTATTGTAGCGCGCGCCGCCGTCGTGATAGTCTTTCGCCCTCGCGATGCAGTCATCGAAGAGGAGCGACATGAAAGGGGAGGGCATTTGCTCGGCATAGAGCCGCTCGATCCGGTTATTGCCCTCGATCTTTAAGTTCACGAAGTACTCGAGCTGGGCCTTGTAGGCTTCCATGACCCGGTCGAAGGACGTGAATGATGAGGCCTCACCGGTCTCGGGGCCCACCTTAGCGCCGCTTGCGGGGTCGACACCGTTGTTCAGGGCGAGCTCCAGGATCTTGGGCCAGTTGCAGTAGCCGGTCAAGGTGCAGCTTTCCTTGCCGAAGGCGCTTATGGTGACGCAGCCGCTGGGGCCGCCTGCCCGGGCGTCCTCCACTGACTTGCCGGCCCGCAGGAACTCCTCGATTATGGTATCGGTGTTGAACAGGGAGGGCTGGCCGAAGCCCCGCCTCACGACCTCGAGGGCACGGCCGAGGAACCGGTCGGGGTTTTCGGTGCTGAGCTGAACGCAGGCGCTGGGCTGGATGAGACGCATCTCTTCTACGACATCCAGAATAAGATAGGATAGATCATTCACGGCGTCACTGCCGTCGGGCTTAAGCCCCCCGGTGTTTATCAGGGCGAAGTCCTGGTATGTCCCGCTCTGCTCATCGGTGATACCCACCTTGGGTGGGGCGGGTTGATTATTGAACTTGACCCAGAAGCATTGCAGAAGCTCCCGGGCCTCATCCTCGGTCAAGGTCCCATTGGCAAGTCCGGTGAGATAGAAGGGATAGAGATGCTGGTCCAGGCGGCCCGGGTCGAAAGAGTCCCAGGTATTGAGCTCGGTCACGACGCCCAGGTGCACGAACCAGTATGTCTGCAGCGCCTCGTGGAAGTTGCGTGGGGCGTGGGCCGGCACATGGGTGCAGATCTCGGCGATGCGCTCGAGCTCTTGCTTTCGCTCGAGATCGGTCTCCGCGGCCGCCAGCTCGCGGGCCTTCCCGGCATGGCGCTCCGCAAAGCGAATAAGAGCGTCGGCCGTGATTTCGATAGCCTCGAGCTCCTGCGCCTTTGCCTCGGCTTCAGGGTCGTTTGATGGATCAAGCCTATCAAGACTGCGCCTTATGTCCGTCTTGAACTCCAGCAGGCCCCGCCGGTAGATCTTGTCGTCCAGGATCGCGTGACCCGGCGCGCGCTGCTCCATGAACTCGGTAAACACGCCGGCATCGAAGGCGGCCTTCCACTCAGCGCTCATCGCTCCGAAGACACGCTCACGCATCGTCTTACCCGACCAGAACGGGATTATTCTTTCGCGAAAAACCTTCCTGGCTCCGTCGCTCACAGTGAACGGCGCTCGCTCCCGCCCATTCATGACCTCGAGATCGGAGAGGGTGTGGCAGCATAGCTCGGGAAAAGTCGGGGTCGCCCTCGGACAGGGTCCGCGCTCTCCCACGATCAGTTCACCTTCGCCGATGTGTATGGCCTTGTGCTCAAGGAGGTACCTGAAGGCCAGGGCCCGACCGACCGGCGTGGAGACTCCTTCGGCAGCCCCGCTCTCGTAGAAGTCGGTGATGAGCTCAGCTCGCTCGGTCGAGATATAGGGTCTGGTGGAAACACTGGTCTCACGCAGGCGTCTTACCCTCTGGTTCATGCTTATCAGCCTCCGATGCGGACTTCCAGGCCCAGTCCGGCAAGATAGTCGCGCACTGATTCTAAAGCCTCGGGTGCGGGTGGTTCCAGGACCAAGTCTCCGGCACCGGGGCTGAGCCCCAGGCGCTCGGCTTTGCTCAGACCTGCCCTGTGATATGGGAGGATATCCACTCTTCCCGGTCTTCCCCCTCGATCATCAAGTGATAAGACAAACTCACCCAGGGCCCTGACATTGGCCTCGTCATCGTTGATGCCGGGTATCAGCGAGAAACGCACGATTACCGGCCTGCTCCTTTGGGCCACTGCCTTGAGGTTTTCAAGGATCACTCTGTTGGACACTCCGGTGAGCCGCCTGTGCTTCGCCTCATCCATGATCTTCAGGTCCCAGAGCAGGAGGTCTGCATCGTCCAGCATGCCGGACAACACATCCTTTTCGACATAGCCGCTCGTGTCAACTGCCGTGGCTATGCCCTTTCGCCTGCAAGTCTTAAGGATGTCGGCCAGGAACTCAGGTTGCATGAAGGGCTCGCCGCCCGAGAGAGTGATGCCGCCGCCCGACTCGTCATAGAAGACCCGGTCCTTTTCGATCTCGGCCATCGCCTCTCCGACTGTGATGGGCCTTCCGATCATCTCAAGCGCACCCGAGGAGCATGACGACACGCAGTCCCCACAGGCATTGCACTTGCTGCGGTCGATCTCGAGCCCATCGGCGGCCAGTGAAAGCGCTCCCCGGTGACAGGCCTTGAGGCAATCCTCGCAGCCCAGGCAGTGCCAGCCCCGCCAGATCAACTCCGGCTCGGGACTCTTGCCCTCGGGATTCTGGCACCAGGGACAGCCGAGCGGGCATCCCTTGAGAAACAGAGTGGTGCGGATTCCCGGTCCATCGTGGATGGCATAGCGCTTGATGTCGAAGATCATCCCATCCTGCATGAAATTTGACCTCCGCCTCAATATAACACAGAATCAGGAGCCACGGCGCGGGATTTGGCGTTCCCGCGGCGGTCGGCTTGCCTGGGTGGTCCTCGTTCCCGCAGTGAAAAACGTTCCCGGGGTGGACGGCGTTCCCGGGCTGGACAGCCTGCCCGCATTGGTCGGCTTGCCTCGGCGGCTCCGAGCCCTTAACCGGTTCTCAAAGGGGACACAGGTGTACCCCGGGGTGACAAATCTATGGGATTTTATCTGCTCCGGGCCTTCTCATAGATGCGGCTATTGCACTCCCGAAAGCCCGCAGTGTGGGCTGTAGCCCTCTGTTTTAAAGGG
>JASFOL010000249.1:0-3672 GCA_050116545.1 bacterium
GGCCGTAAGTCTCGCTGTGCCCTTCGATTGCATGGATGCAGCGGAGGAACTGCGGCTGGAACTTGATTTAAGCTTCACAATATTGCCCTGCTATCCTTTTGTGGGCTATGTCGGCCTGCCCAAATAGGAACAGGAAAGAGGGAAAACGGGAGACAGGCACAGTAAATACGGGTAGCAGGAAATACGGGACACGGAAATAGGGAATAGAGGATATACGGGACAGCGCCCTTGAAGAGAACATCCTGCAAGGCAACAGGCAGCGTTGCCCATGACGGCACCATTGATGAGGGCGCTGTTCCCTCTTTTTTCCTGCCCTCCTGACATGATATCGGATGGGGGCCCGCCATAACTGTCAAATTGGCAGGACGCCCCGGCTTGACTTCCGGCTTCGATCACCTTCGCTTGCAATTATAACACCTTATAGAATAAGCTGTTACTGTGAATCTCCTGCGCGACCACTCCTGTGGCACACCGATTGCACTTGCATTATGCCGGAAGGATGGATATTTCCGTTGAATCTGCAACTGAATCAATAGAAAAAGGAAGGTGATCACAATGGGAAAGATCATAGGAATCGACCTTGGAACCACAAACTCATGTGTTTCGGTGATGGAAGGCGGAGAACCTGTCGTCATCGCTAACCAGGAAGGCGTGAGGGTTACTCCCTCGGTGGTGGCATTCACCAAGGGAGGCGAGAAGCTGGTTGGACTGACAGCCAAGCGGCAGGCGATCACAAACCCGCAGAACACGGTCTACTCGATCAAGCGCTTCATGGGACGAAAGTTCGATGAGGTGGCCTCCGAGATAGGCGAGGTCCCTTACCAGGTTGTCAAGGGCCCCAACGGCGACGCGCGCGTCAAGGCTGGTGACAAGGAATACTCTCCACCGGAGATCGCGGCCATGGTCTTGCAGAAGATGAAGCAGACGGCCGAGGATCATCTCGGCGAGAAGGTGACCGACGCGGTGATTACGGTGCCCGCCTATTTCAATGACAGCCAGCGCCAGGCTACCAAGGACGCGGGCAGGATAGCGGGCCTCAATGTGAAGCGGATCATCAATGAGCCCACGGCGGCATCGCTGGCCTATGGGCTGGACAAGAAGAAGGATGAGAAGATCGCGGTCTTCGACCTCGGTGGCGGGACTTTCGATGTCTCGATCCTGGAGATCGGCGACGGAGTCTTCGAGGTCAAGGCGACCAATGGCGATACTCACCTGGGTGGCGACGACTTCGACCAGAAGGTGATCGACTGGCTGGCCGATGAGTTCAAGAAGGAATATGGAATCGACCTCAGATCCGATCCCATGGCGCTTCAGAGATTGAAGGAAGGTGCCGAGCGCGCCAAGTGCGAGCTTTCTTCCGCGCTCGAGACCACGATCAATCTTCCGTTCATAACCGCCGACGCGAATGGACCCAAGCATCTCAATATCACACTTTCGCGTTCAAAGCTGGAGCAGCTTGTGGACGACCTTGTTGAGCGCACCACGGGCCCGTGCAAGAAGGCCCTGGCCGACGCAAAGATGACGGCCGACCAGATCGACGAGGTTATCCTTGTCGGCGGGCAGACCAGAATGCCCAAGGTCCAGGAAGTTGTGAAGACCATCTTCGGGAAGGATCCCCATAAGGGCGTCAACCCGGACGAGGTGGTCGCGATCGGAGCCGCGATTCAGGGCGGCGTCCTGGCAGGCGAGGTCCGCGATGTATTGCTGCTCGATGTGACTCCGCTCTCGCTCGGTATCGAGACCCTGGGTGGCGTCTTCACCAAGCTGATCGAGAGAAACACCACGATCCCGACCCGCAAGAGCGAGATCTTCTCGACGGCCGCGGACAACCAGCCCGGCGTCGAGGTTCACGTGCTTCAGGGTGAGCGGGAGATGGCCGCCAATAACAAGACCATCGGGCGGTTCCATCTGACCGGACTCCCGCCGGCGCCCCGCGGTGTGCCCCAGATAGAGGTGGCATTCGACATAGATGCCAACGGCATCCTCAATGTCTCAGCCAAGGACCAGGCGACGGGCAAGGAACAGTCGATCAGGATCGAGGCGTCAAGCGGCCTGACCGAAAAGGAGATCGATCAGATGGTCCATGATGCCGAGGCCCATGTGGCGGAAGACAAGGAGAAGCGGGAGCAGATCGAGATCAAGAACAAGGCCGACCACATGGTCTATGAGTCCGAGAAGAACCTCAAGGATATGGGGGAGAAGCTCTCGGCCGATGACAAGGCCAAGATCGAAGCCGCGATCGAGAGAGTGAAGAAATCTCTCGAGGGTGACAACTTCGAAGAGATGAAATCAGCCACTGAGGCTCTGACCACCGTCTATGGCGCGGCGGCCCAGAAGCTCTACGAGCAGGCCGCCCAGGCAGGCGCGGGCGCGCAGGCCGGAGCAGCCGGAGCCGGGCCTCAGGGAGCCGGCGCTGCCGGGCCGGGGCCCAAGGCCGGACCTTCAGGCGGGCAGGGAAGTGGCGATGACAAGGACGATGCCGTTGACGCCGACTACGAAGTGGTTGACTAAAGTCGGATTTCTTCGCACTATTTAGTGGCGTTTTTAAGGAGAGATCCGATGAACGAGTGTCCGACTTGCGGCCGGAAGATGCGCGGCGACGATTGTCCATACTGTGACGAGGAAGAGTTCGGCAGCGGTGACGTCGAGGCTACGCCGGTTTCCGGTGAGTCGATGGTCGTGGTGTTCTCGACCGACATAAAGCGACAGGCCGATCTCGCTTTGAGCCTGCTTGAGTCTGAGGGCATACCCGCTTACATGGGTTCGCCTGACGGCGAGATCGACTTTCACAACGTCGGCGATGATGATCTGGATGGTGACCTGGTGATCATGGTCGAGGAGGAAGACGCCGATCGCGCGGCCGAGCTGATCGAGTCGGCGGCACACGAGCTCGAAGAAGACGACGACTGACGGGCTCACTTCCTCGGTGATGATTCGAGAAGCAATGGGAGATCTACCCATGAAGATATGGGTAGGTCTCCTTTCTTTGCCGGTTCGAACCTGAATCTTCTGGCGCTCTCCTCGAGCCGCAGGCCGATCTCGCTGCCGGCCAGGCTATCGGGGATCACGACCTGTTCCGGCACCCCGTCGGCTCCCACAAGGATCTTTAGATCCACGCGCAGGCTCTTGATTTCAAGGTCCTCCAGCGCGGGCGGCACTATAAGGCGCGGCCGCGCCGGGAAAAAGACGGCCTCTCCCGTCGGCTCTCCTGCCGCCTCTCCCCCCGAGCCATCGATGCCTTCTCCGGTCCCGCCGCCCTCTCCCGAGCTCTCCACAGATGGGGCGACCGAAGGAGTGGCAACGGGTTCCTCCTCAGTCTCCTCGGCTTCCTCGGGGACTTCTTCGGCAAGCTCCGCAACCGGTTCCGCCGGGGGGAGCAGGATTGCGATCGCCACTTCGGCGAAGTCGGGCGTAAGGTCTCTCATGCCGCCGCCAGATCCGACTGTCCTGCGGGGGAAGATGGTCCTGTAGATGTCGGCGGGCAGGAGAAGCAGAACGATGTGGGCCGCCAGGGAGATGGCGATCCACCGGTAAAGATGGGTATTTGCCCTCTTGCGGCTCACAGCCCAAGCTCCGACGCTATCCTGAGCCGCGATGTTTCCTTCACGGTCCTGCCGCTGGTCTTGTCGCGCACGGTGACCACTATCTCATAGGTGCCGATTGACAGATGGG
>JASFOL010000250.1:0-3658 GCA_050116545.1 bacterium
CCACCGGCTCTCGAAGATGGGACTCACCGGTGATTTTGGAATCAAGGACGAGATGGGCGTGATCATTCCCCCGAAGGCGCTCAACCAGGTGGTGAGGCTTCTGGGAGGTCAGGAAGAAGTCGGCGTGTCGATAGACAAGGCCTTCGTCGGTTTCTTCGTCGGCGACACCACTGTTTATACCAGGCGCATCGAGGGCACGTTCCCCAACTACCAGCAGGTGATTCCCAAAGACAATGCCAATATCCTTGTCATAGACCGCGGCGATCTGATGAGCGCGGCCAGGCGCGTATCGCTTCTCGCGGATTCGAAGACGCACAAGATCAAGATGAATCTCTCCAAGGACAGGGTGAAGCTGACGGCCTCCACGCCCGACCTGGGTGAAGCCGAGGAGGAAGTCCCCGCGACATATTCCGGCGAGGACATGGTGATCGGGTACAATGCGTCATATGTGCTCGATGTCCTGAAGACCACGGAGAGTGATGATGTGAGATTCGAGCTCAGCACGGCCGTCGGCGCCTCGATCCTGAAGCCGGCAACGGAGCCTGAGGGCGAAACTTATATCTGCCTGGTTATGCCGCTTCGCCTTGCCGACCAAGAGTAAGGCCGGGGTCGGCCGGCTTGCGCATTCAGAGGATTCATCTCACCAACTTCCGCAATTTCGCCGACGAGTGGGTGGAATTCGGACCGCGGCGCAATCTGATCCTGGGTTCCAATGCCCAGGGCAAGACCAATCTGCTTGAGGCCATCCACATCCTGGGTGTGGGCCGTTCGCACAGGGACCGAAAGGATGCCAACCTGGTCAAGTTCAACGAGGACTTCTATCGCATAGAGGGCGTCTTCGATCACATCGGCGTCAGGACAGTGATCGAAGTGTCGAACAATGCCGAGCGCAAGAGGCTGAGACTCAACGGCAAAGACATAAAGCCGGCGGAGCTGATAGGACTGGTGGGCATTGTCATATCCTCGCCGGATGACATAAACCTGATCAAGGGTTCGCCGGGCCTCAGGAGAACCTTCCTGGATATGGCGATATCCCAGTCCAGCCGGGAATACCTGGGGAACCTCCAGCACTATGTGCGGGCGCTCGCGCAGAGGAACAAACTCCTCAAGGCTTACCAGGAGAGCCGGGTACGGGCGGCGGACGCGACGGCATGGGACCGCCGCCTGATCGAGGCCGGGGCCAGAGTGGTGAGGGGACGCATCAAGTATCTTGCCGAGATTGCCCCCGAGGTCGGCAGGAACTTCGACTTCATAGCGGGCGCCGGGACGCCGGCCGGCGCGGCAGACGCGGATTCCGGAAAACGATCCGGAGTGACAGGCGGAACAGGGCAGCCGGAGGCGGCACCGGAGAGTCCGCCGACAGAAAGCCGGCGCTCGGTGAGTCTTCCTTATCAGCCCAGAGGTTACACCGTCGATGACGGGGGCAATGTGGAAGAACGCCTGGCCGCCGCGCTTGAGGCTCACAGGAAAATCGAGATGATAAGGGGTTACTCGCTCTATGGGCCGCATGTGGATGACTTCAGGTTCCTTGCGAACGGGCGCGACATACGCCAGTTCGGCTCGGAGGGGGAACAGCGGACCTCCGTCCTTGCATTGAGATGCGCCGAGGTTTCAGCGATGCAGCGAAGGACTGGCAGGTACCCCGTGGTACTCCTCGATGACGTGTTTGCGGAGCTCGACGAGGCGCGGAGTACGGCACTTACAGCTTTGATTTCGGGCTTCGATCAGATATTATTAACATCATCGAGGCTTATACCATTGCCGGATGATGACATCCACCAGATCATCATTTCCGAGGGAAAGGCTGGGTGGAATGGCGCAACCTGAGAAGGCCGAGAAGATCCTCGAGAGACTGACGGCCAGGATGGGAATCGCGGCCCGGCTGGAGCGGGAAAAGGCGGTGGTGGTCTGGGAAGAAGCGGTCGGGGGCAACATCTCACGGAGGGCGAAGGCTGTATCGCTACGCAATGACATACTCTTCGTGAACGTGCAGAATTCAGTTTGGCTGCAGGAACTGTCACTGCTTAAGGAAGGTATAATAGAGAAGATAAACACGCTGGTTGGCAAAGATGTGGTCAGGGACATAGTGTTCCGGGTAGGAGATCCACGTAAGGAGTAAATGCATGGCGACCAAACGGGGTCAGGCTGTCAGAGCAGAAGCGAAAGCCGCCAAAGGCAAGACCGATAAATCCGACACCGGCAAGGCAAAGACAACCCGGAAGGAGCCCGGCGCCACAGATGACGGCGCGGGGACTGAAGCTCCGGCGAAGAAGGCATCAGGCTCGAAGAAGAAATCCGGAGGATATGATGCGCGGAGCATCACTGTCCTCAAGGGGCTGGATGCGGTGCGCAAGCGTCCCGCGATGTACATCGGGAGCACCGGATTCCGCGGGCTGCACCACCTGGTCTATGAGGTGGTGGACAATTCGATCGATGAGGCTCTTGGTGGTTACTGCAAGACGATCAAGGTGAAGCTCTGGAAAGACGGAAGCGTTTCGGTGGAGGATGACGGCCGGGGAATTCCGACGGACATGCACCCCACCCAGAAGCGCCCCGCGGTCGAAGTGGTGATGACTATGCTTCACGCGGGCGGAAAGTTCGACCACAAGGCATACCGTGTGTCGGGAGGCCTTCACGGAGTCGGCGTCTCGGTTGTAAACGCCCTGAGCGAGTGGCTTGAGGTCACGATCAGCCAGAACGGCAACATCTACAAGCAGACCTATAAGTCGGGGAAACCCACCAGCGATCTCGAGATAACAGGTAAGACCAAGAAGACCGGCACATTCACCAGGTTCAAGCCCGACACCGCGATCTTCGAGACCACCGAGTTCAGTTTCGACAATCTCTCGCAGAGGCTGAGAGAGCTGGCCTTCCTCAACAAGGGCGTCCAGATCGAGATCCATGACGAGGGAACGGATAAAAGCCATGTCTTCAAATATGAAGGCGGGGTGATCTCATTTGTTAAATTCCTCAACCAGAACAAGAACACCCTGCACCGCAAGCCGGTGTGTTTCGAGAGGGATCGGGACGGCTTCAGGGTGGAGGTCGCGCTTCAGTACAATGACGGGTATGCGGAGAACATATTCAGTTTCGTCAACAGCATCTCCACACATGAGGGCGGCACTCACCTGATCGGATTCAAAGGCGGACTGACCAAGACTCTGAACTCGTATGGCCGGAAGAACAATATGTTCAAGAACCACAAGTCCGGGCTGAGCGGCGATGATGTCCGCGAGGGCCTGACGGCGGTCTTGAGCGTGATGATGAGCAACCCGCAGTTCGAGGGGCAGACCAAGACCAAGCTGGGAAACACCGAGGTCCGGGGCATCGTGGAGTCGGTGGTGAGCGAAGGCCTGAGCGAGTATTTCGAAGAGACTCCCTCGGTGGCCAAACACATCATCAATAAGTGCATCGTCGCGGCGCGCTCGCGCGAGGCCGCCCGCAAGGCGCGGGAGCTTACCAGAAAGCGAAGCGCGCTCGACACAGGGACGCTGCCCGGTAAACTGGCGGATTGCAGCATGACCGATCCGAAACTCTGCGAGCTTTACCTGGTCGAGGGAGATTCGGCCGGCGGTTCGGCCAAGCAGGGGCGTGACCGTCAATACCAGGCGATACTTCCGCTGCGGGGGAAGATCATCAATGTTGAGAAGTCCCCGCT
>JASFOL010000251.1:0-3658 GCA_050116545.1 bacterium
CCGGACCGCCATATAGGTAATGGCGTGGATGTCTACGATTGACACATCGACCTTTGCGAGCAGGGTCTCATCGACGTCGACTGTTCTTATGCGTTTCTTGATCGACTCACCCGAGCGATAGGACTCCCGGCCATTGGGAAGTCTGGACTTGAGCAGGTATCCGGTCTCGGTGTCCACCCATATGCTGTACTTGAGCGCGGTCTCCGGGACAAGCACGTCCAGGGCAAGGGCCTTGTACTGCTCTCCGGCGAGCGGCAGGTCCTCGATGCCGACCAGGGTAAACTTGGGGGTATGCACTTCGGCTTCCCGGACATCCAGCACCCTATAGGTCTTCTCTGTGAGTCCCAGATCAACGAAGTCGTGGACAAGGTGTGTCATGATCAGGGTGTTCTCGAGCAGTGTTCCCGGTGGAAGGTCTATGATCGTCGTGTCTGCCGGATCGGATACGAAACGGACCTTGTCCCCCTCGACATACACCCTGGACCACATGTCCAGCTGTCCCTGTTTGAGCTGGCTTTCATGGTACGTGAACTGGTTGGTCTCGGGATCTATGTGGTATATCAGCCTGAGGTCGGTATTGACATCCGCACCCAGGGCCGTGACCATGGCGAAGGTGTTCTGTTCCAGCAATATGAGCTCGCGGCCTTCCTCCTCGATGCCGGACAGGCTGACTTCGGAATACCCGAAAGGCGTTCCCTCATGCTCCAGGGCAAAGTAGAGCGTCTCGGTTTTGACGTCGGCAGAGACTCTTGTGACGGCAAAAAGCGTCATGATCGCGAGCCCGAGCAAGCCCGCGATGACAGACGGGGTCCTGCCCCGGCACCTCCCATGCAGCATGCGCTTCATATCAAGAACCTCCTGAGTGTGAGCAAAAGTGATAGGAGTGGCACTGCTTCAGAGACTATACCAGCAAGAAGTTGAAACGGAAAGGGAATTTGCCGGAGCACTGCGGGACGGCACGGGATGGTGGGGCGGCCCGCCGGGACAACAAGGTGGGCCGACACTGTCGGCGGCAACAAACTGAACCGACACCGGGGGGGGCAGCACGGTCACACAATACGGCGGCTCCTGTCAGCAGTGGAAGGCGGGTCTGTTGTGTGATAGAGTGATGTCCATATCCGGCTTCGGCCTGGTTTCCGGGAGATGAGACTCTGGCAAGTGAAGAACGACTCTACGTGACCGACAGGAAACAGTGGCGCGCCTGGCTCCGGAAGTATCACGCCTCGGAGAAGCAAGTCTGGCTGATCTACTACAAGAGACACACCGCCAGGCCCCGGATCCCATATGAAGACGCGGTCGAGGAGGCGCTTTGCTATGGCTGGATCGACTCAACCGTCAGGCGCCTGGACCATGAGCGGTATATGCAGAAGTTCACCCCGCGCAAGCCCAGGAGCGTCTGGTCGAAGCTCAACAAGGAGCGGGCCCTCAAGATGATCAAGGCAAAGCGTATGACCCGCGCCGGTCTGGAGAGAGTCGAGGATGCCAAAGAGAGCGGCGCCTGGGACCGGGCCAACGGCAGAACTCCCGCATCGGGCGCAACCGCCCTGATAGAGGTTCCCCCTGAGCTCAAGAAGGCCCTGGCGGCCAACAAGGCCGCGGCGCGCAACTTCGAGAACCTCGCTCCCTCCTACCGGAGGCAATACATCGGCTGGTTCCTGAGCGCCAGGCGTGAGGAAACCCGCAGGAGGCGGCTCAGGGAAATCGTAAGCCTGCTTTCCAGGAATGAGAAGCTGGGCATGAGATAGAAGTGTGACCCTGGGCTATATGAAGAGGACAGCGCCCCGCTCCCCGCCGTGGAGAAGGGCGCTGTCCCTTATTCGCCGAATTTCGGGCCAGCCCGATGCCTGTTAGAATGAATACCCCAGAGAGAACCTGTGGGCATCCTCCAGATCCTCAAGAGTTTGCCATGCATAATCGACAACAAAGTTGTTTATGTTGACACCCCCGCCGAACCGGAACTCCCAGTAACGGTCAAGAGCGCTGTCGTTGGAATCATCTCCCTCTCTCGTCTCGGGCGATTCCACGTCAGTGAAATAGCCCGCCCTGAGGAAGAACATCTCGTCATAGGCGTACTCGGCGCCGATATGGACCCGTTCGGCCAGGTCGTTCGGATGGCTGTAATCCAGGGCGCCGGTGAGCCGGGACTTGCCCGCCATATAGAGCTCGTCCGCAATGCCCACCTGGAAGGTGATGGGAAGCGCGAAGTCGCCGAACTCCTCTTCGACGCTGACCTGCCAGATGCTTGCGGCCCATGTATTATCGTATGTGCCTTTGAACTGCATGTCCGGCCCGAAGTTGGTCACCGACATACCAAGCCTCAGGTTTCGCCAACCCGTCCTGTACAGGGTACCAACATCAAATGCCACGGTGTGGCTGTACCAATCCGCCACATCCGTCCGGACATACTTCGCCCCCACACCGATTGAGAACTTATCCGTGAACATCCGCCCATAGGTCGCGCCCAGGGCAAGCTCGTTCCAGGTGAAGTTCCTGGCGGTTTCGCTTCCATCGATATCGGTCGCCGTGGTCATGGTCATGTCCCCGGAGTACAGGCCCGTGTAGTGAAGGGCCAGGCGTCCGCCTATCTTGCTCTGAATCGGGAATGACCAAACGGCCGACATGGCCTGCATGTCCACCATGTATTGCACATTCGAGAAAAACAGGTGCTGGCCGTCGATGTGGACGATGGACGCGGGGTTGATGAATATGCCGGATACATCATCGGCGATGCCGACATAGGCATTGCCCATAGCGGCTACTCGAGGGCTTGTCCCAAGTTTAAGGAAGAGCACCCCCACACTTCCGGCTCTCTCGCTTGACTGGGTCCACCCGAGCCCGGCAAGCATTACCACAAGAAGCAAGGCAATTACGGCGGTCCTTCTCATTGCGCTACCCTCCATTCGGCTTCGTCTGAATGACTTATCTTTGCCCCTTCAGTACGGAAAACTTTCCAATCTTCTCCTGCCCATCATCTGTTGTGACTCTATAGACATAAAGACCCGAAGATATCGCCTCGTCTGTCCTGGTGGTCATGTCCCAGAACTCCGAGCCCGAATCCGAGTCGTGATAAACGACATCGACGAGATTTCCAAGAAGGGTATAGATATATATGTTGCACTTGGCGGGGAGATTGTGGAATCCGAGAAGGGTCTCGTACTCCTTCAGCTCCGCCTCGTTGCTTCCGACATAAGGGTTCGGCGCGACAGTCACTTCGTCCAGGTCAAGCCTCGCCGCGGTTGCCCCGATCACGCCCACGATGGTATTCTCATTGGCCCGGATGATGCCCTGGGAATCCGGCGCATAGATCCGGCTGGTCAGGGCATAGGGATTGCTGCCCATCTCTTCGGTGCTATTGTAGGCCTCAACCCAGACATAGGTGTAGAAGCCCGGTATGAGCTCCACCGTTGTGCTGGTGGCGCTGGAGGGCAGGGTCTCAATAAGCTCCCACGGTCCCAGCTTGCTGACCGTGCTCGTGTAAACCCTGAACTCATCCGCCTGAATGCCGGGCGAAGGAAGATCGGTATACCCGGTCCAGTCGACAGAGAGCTGGTCGCCGTTGACACTGGATTCGTCAAACTCACCAAGATCGGGCGCCTGCGGCGCATAAGCCGAAGCCGGAATCTCCATCCCGTCGCCGTAGAAGGCGTAGGCATCCGAG
>JASFOL010000252.1:0-3628 GCA_050116545.1 bacterium
GCATGGTGCTGCTGCTCATCCTTTCCAACTGGAACCCGAAGGCCATGCCCGTGGATATGAACGCCGACGCCTACTACAGCCTCGCCGGCACGCTCGCTGATGAGGGAGATCTTGAGGGAGCGGAATCCAGCTATTTCAGGGCTATCAAGATCGATCCCGGGGATGCTTCCGCCTGGGTGGGTCTCGGACTCAGGGTCTACCAGCATCAGGGAATGCTCGACAGCGCCGAAGCCTGCTACAGGAAGGCCCTCGAGATACGGCCGGATCTTGCCGGTGCGGTCTACAATCTGGGGCTTGTGGCCGAGATCAGGAACAGGCCGGCCGAAGCCGAGTCGCTTTATCTTGAGACCATACGCCTCAATCCGATCATGGATGCTCCCTTCATAAACATCGCCACCCTTGCACTCTCGCGCGGGGACTATGAGCGGGCCCATGAGTATTACCTGAAAGCCCATGACATCAACCCGGAAAACCCCAGGACTCTGGTCGGGCTCGGGGTAACCGCCTTCCAGACTGAGGGTCTCGATCCGGCGATGGAGTATTTCAATCGGGCCATCGAGATCGATCCGGAATTTCCGGACATCTACTTCAATCTCGCGCTGGTCTATTCCAGGTCGGGACATCCCCGGGAGGCCGCCGAAAACGCCCTCCGGGCGATTGAGCTCGATCCCAGGGACAATGAGGCTTACATCATCTACGCCAGGCAGATGATCGCGATGGGACGTGGAAGCGACGCGCACCGCTTTCTCACGACTGCCGCAGGAGAATACCCGAATCTGCCGGGACCGCGACAGGCCCTCCACTTGCTGGAAACGGCACCGGAGCAAGAGCCGCAGGAGTAAGCGCCGACCGAAGAGCCGCGGGAGTAAACGGCACCGGAGCAGGCGCCGCCTGAGAATCGAGTAAAGGACAGCCAGGAAGGCACACTCTCAACGGGTTTCGCTTACCTGACCGACTCACTCCACCTGCGTTCGCACTCGATGATGTCTTCGGCGGTAAGAGGCTTCGCCCTGGTGTGCACGATAAGCCTTCTCCCCCGCATGATCTCCACATTGGGCCGGAAGCACTCGACATATCCCTCAGGTGCCATCCTGTCATGACCCATCATGCGGAAGATGCCGGGCTCCACGGGGGACCGGGCGATCACGAAGTCGTTTATCCCGTGTGTGTCGATGATATTGATCTTCGGCATCACCCAGGAGACCACACCCACCGCGCCGAAAGCGAACACGGGGTAACCGGCTTCAGGCAGACGAAGCCCTTCCTCACGGGAAGGAAACACCGAGCGAAGAAATTCACAGTTTATCTTGTGCTCCTGATGCCGGGTGCAGACATAGTGGGCGGTGAGCCAGGCCTGCCGGGAGTCAAAGGCCCGCGCGTACCACCGGAACGGCCCGGGCCAGTGATCCGCGACCGGGACGAAGAGCTTATGGGTCTGCTCACGGGTCTTTAGATTCCGCGTCAGAGCCCAATGGGTCCAGCCGACCGGCAATGAGAAAAGCACGAACGCCAAAAGTAAGGCCAGTGAGAGCGATCTTCTCAGGTCCAGGCGGTCAAGCATCCAGACAAATGTGATGAAAGCCAGGGGTATAAGATGGCTGTAGATCCGGTACTCGAAATGGTCCCCGCCCACGATCAGGGTATAGTAAAGCCCGTGTGCGGCAAGGGCCGCAATCGGGATCGCGAGGTTCCAATGCACGGAGGTCTCCCGGCCCGGCCTCCGCGTCCGCCACAAGACCTTGATCGCGAAGGCCAGGAACACCAATGCCCAGACCCAGATTCCATACTCAAGTGCGAATGACGCCGCATAGCGCAAACCGCTCTCAGGCCACGGCCCGGTGACCTTGGCGTAGTAGGAATTGGGCAGCCACTCGCCATAGGTCGCGAGCCTCCACAAAAGATGGGCCGGCACCGCAAGAAGCGGCACGAGACCCGCAAGCCTCCACCCGGATCGCCCCATGAGTTTCCGCTCCGGTTGCTCACCCTCCCTACCCTCTGTATGCCCTTCTGGATGCTTCCCCTCCGGCCCCATGGTGCGGCCCCTTGCCGCCAATGCCAGAATAGCGAGCGTGGCCAGAACGAAGAGAATCCCGTCGGGACGGGTGAGATAGATGCAGGCTGCTGATGATGTGAGAACGAGAACGAGCCACCTGCTTCCTGGCTTAAGACGGATGCAGGCGCCCACCCATAGCAGGAGGAAGAAGTTGAACATGGCTGTTTCCAGCCCGGAGCTCGACCAGGTGAGGAAAGTCCGGTTGGCCACGATGCCCAGAAGGACTAGGCCTAGAAAAGCAAGTCGATAGGGCCGGTTTCTGCTTCCCAGTTTCATGCCCATCACTATCCATGCCACCACCAGGAGGGTCGACAATGCAAAGAGGAGCGAAATGACATTGGCCGCCGCCGGCGGCGTGACGCCGAGCGTCCGCCAGATCCCGTCGAGCAAGGCAACCCAGAGAAAGCTGGTGTAACCTTCCAGGGGATGAAAGGGCGGCGGGTTCCAGACATAGCCATGGCCCAGCATGCTGTTGCTCACATAGCGGAAAGAGATGAAGGCATCGTCGGTCAGGAACCAGAAGATCTTCCAACCTGCAACAAGCAGTGCGCCTGAAGCTGAAAGAAGAAGGAGCAGAACAAGAGGCCGCCGTCGCTTGTGGCCCTGGTCCATGGCACCTAGTCTTTCCTGGGAAGGTCCAGCTTTATGTAGAGGTCCTTGAGATCGCGGTCATCCACCGCCGATGGGCAGTCATCCATAAGTGATGCCCCGCTCGTGGTCTTGGGAAAAGCGATGAAGTCCCGGATATTGTCCTTGCCCGCGAGCACCATGGCGATGCGGTCCATGCCCAGGGCTATCCCGCCATGCGGGGGGGCCCCAAAGCCGAAGGCCTCGAGCAGGAACCCGAAGCGGCGTTCTGCCTCCTTCTCATCAATGCCTATCACCTTCATCACGCGCTCCTGGACGGCCCGGACATGGTTCCTTATGCTTCCCGAGCCGAGCTCCACCCCGTTGACGGCAAGATCGTAGAGCCTTGCGCGCACACGGCCCGGATCGCTCTCAAGGTATTCCAGGTCGGCCTCAAGAGGCATGCTGAACATATGATGGGCGTCCAGGCATCGAGGGCCGGGTCCCACTCGAAAAGCGGGAATTCGGTTATCCAGACGAAACGGAACTCGTCCCGGGGCACCAGCCCGCAGGTCTCGGCCAGCTTCAGCCTCACCGCACCCAGGGACTTGAGCGAGGGCTCCCTCTGGCCTGCCACGATAAGGACCAGGCCGTCGGAGTCCAGGCCAAACATCTCGCGCAGTTTCTTCTGGCTCTCTTCATCGAAGAAGCGGAAGATCCCGCTGGATGTCCCGTCGGCTGCGAGCTTTCCGCGCGCAAGCCCGGCGGCGCCGAGCTTCTTTGCCGCGTCCTCAAGCGCATCGACCTGCTTCCTGGAGAGGGCGGCGCCCTCGGCCGAACCTATGGCGAATGCTCCGCCCTTTGCAGCCGCACCCTTGAGCATGTCGGAGGTGCTTCCGGCCACGATATCGGTGATCTCTCTTATCTCGAGCCCAAACCTCAGGTCGGGCTTGTCGCTTCCGTATTTCGCCATGCTCTCGTCATAGGTCATCCTCGGGAAAGGAATCT
>JASFOL010000253.1:0-3612 GCA_050116545.1 bacterium
TCTCTGCGGCCGGGTACCTACAAGTACAGGTTCATTGTGGACGACAGGACCGCGGTCGACCCCAACAATAGCTTCACCGAGCACATTGAGGACAGGGGCCTCGTGTCCGTGATAGAGGTCTAAGCAGGGACCCGATAACAGCCAAATTCAATTTTGGGGTCAGGTACCGATTCAGAGAATTCAAGAATCGGTACCTGACCCCTTTTTTGAATTTCGATTCTATTTGATCAGTGGAGCTTATAGATGCTTCCGCCAATGAACTCCCGGAGCAGCGAATCACCCGGTATTATGGACTCATCTTCATAAGCTTCTACCTTGGTCAGCAGCTCGAATACCCGCTCGGCCCTGATGAAGGCGTCCCGCCGCTTCCGGTCCCCGGCCCATGACTGGATGAAGCCCGGGAAGTGCTGGTATGAATGCTTCTTGTGGAAGGGCAGCTCATATGGCAGGGCCCCGTTCAGCACATAGTCTGCATCCCTGATAAAGGGAATGATGTGCTTGAGTTCACTCCGCCGCACATAGTGCCAGTGACCCACGGTCTGCTTGGGATCATAGCCGCGGTGGGCGTGATCCCGCACCATTCTTCTTAAGAGCCTGATGTCCGTCCACCTTATGAACTTGCCCTCCTCATCCCGGAGGATGGGGGCCGTCTCGATATAGACCTTGAACTTGACATTGTCATCAACGCTCTCGGTGAGGGGCTTATGCAGTCCGTGCAGTGTATCAATCAGGATCACCTGCTCTGGTTTTATGGAGACCCTCTGGGTGACCTCTCCCCGCTTGCCCGTCTTGAAGTCATACTGGGGCATCTCAACCGTCCGGCCCGCCACCAGCTCACCCAGATGCTCATTGATGAGGTTGAGGTCTAGAGCCTCGGGGGTCTCGAAGTCATAATCCCCGTACTCGTCCTTGGGATGAAGTTCCAGGTTGAAGAAATAGTGATCCAGGTTCAGAAGAACGGTCTCGACGCCCAGCTCCTTGAGCCTGTTGGAAAGCTTGGCCGTGGTGGTGGTCTTGCCCGAAGATGACGGCCCGGCGACTATGATCAGCCTGGTTCCCTCGGTGTCGGCGATGGCCTCGGCCGCCCTGGCCACGCTCTCGCTATAGGTGGCGTCGGCTTCCTTGATCAGGTTCGCGATCGAGCCGGACCTCACATGTTGATTGAGTTTCTCGATGGTCTCGCAGCTGTGATCGAGGTTCCAGACCAGGTTCTCATACATCAGGCGGTATGGAAGCGGGCTCTCGCTGGTCTTCTTTGAAGACTTCCGCTCCCTCTCCCTGCGCCGGTTCTCCCTGTAGACGATATAAGTCCTGGCCGTTTTGGCATGGCCGTTCTCGATCAGGACCTTCTCGACCACGTCCTGTATGTCCTCGACCGAGGGCATGTCAGGAGGCGCATAGGCGTGGTTCAGGATGTCGATCACTTCATCGGCCAGTTTCTCACTCAGCGCCCTGTCATGACCGCCCACCGCCGCCGCGGCCTTGTATATCGCGGTGACGACCTTCTCCCGGTCGAACTTCGCCAGGCTGCCGTCCCGCTTGAGGATCCGGGTCACCCTGTCAGCGCTCATTGTCCAGCTCCTTGATATGGCGTACTTTCATCGATGATGCTCTCGATATAGTCGGCATAATGCTGGTTGAGTTCTCTCGACTGTATGACCACCGAGGTCTCATTGCTTTCCTCGAAAGCGAAGTAGGACCAGTTGGTCGAGCCCACCACCACATAGTCCTCATCAACGATCAGGAGCTTGGCGTGGGTGGTCACGTCACGCGGATCCTCATAAACTCTGGCACCGGCCGAGGCCAGGCGGTCCATGAAAGCGGACTTTGATGCCGGCGGATCGCCGCCCCTCCAGCCCATGTCTATCACGAAGCGAACATCCACCCCGGCTTCGGCGGCGTCCACAAGTTCATCCAGGATCACATTGGTGAGACTAACCGGCTCATCGGGCCCCTTGACCAGGCGGGCGGCATAGGGCTTCTCTTCATAGTATCGGGCGTCGTTGAGCGCCGCCCATATCCGGCTCTCGGCACCCTGGAACAACCTCATCAGCTCGGTTGCGTAGTCCCTGTTGGCCGCAGTCCAGATGCGCGCCCCTTCGATCCACTGGATCTCCGGGTAGTCGAACTTCTTCTCCCTCTGCATGGCGCGCTCGGTCTCGAAGCGTTTTGCCATCGCGTCCGGAGTGTCATCCAGCTCGACGTCCAGCGCCTCGAGCGCCGTCCTGCTCCGGCCCTGGAAACTGGCCACCACCCGCACACTCTCGCCGGCGGCCCGCTCGAAAAAGAGCGAATCCACGGTCATGATCTCCTCCAGGGGCCTGTCCACCACACCGACCAGGACATCGCCGAAATAGATCCTGCCCATCGCATTTAGACCGTCATAGACAGCGGAGTCAGGAACATCATGAATCAGAACATACCGACCCTCCACCGAGGCAATGTCAGCCGCGGCCATCGGCTCGATCGAGGGGACGAACCTGGCATTGCTGCTGGCCATGAGATCCTCGAAGTAGGTCTTGAAGCTGCCGGCGGTCTTCTTGGAATCCACTATGACGTTGGCCTCATTATTGGAGTCCAGCGCATAGTGACTCCAGTTGGTTGAGCCTATGACCACATAGCGGCCGTCCACGATCACGAGCTTGGAATGGCTTGTGGTGGTGTCGGGATCAAAATACAGCTCGATGTTCCTGTTTCTCAAGACATGCCAGACGTCCCGGTTCTCCTCGGTATTGCTGAGGTTCCAGTCGGCGGTCTCCAGTATCACCCTGACTCTGGCACCCCTGGCCGAAGCTTCGACCAGGTCGTTTATCAGCGTATTGCTGGCGCTCAGGGGATAGTGAAAATAGAACCTGCTCTGGTACAGGATCACGTCCACCGATCTCTCGGCTTCGGACAGAAGCTCGTGGACCACCGGGTAGAAATCTCTGTTGTCAGCAAAAGCCACTCGCCCGTCGGCGGGCACATGTTTCTTGTCCCTGGGCAAAAGTGTGAACACAATTATGGCGCAGATCACTATCAGAATCACTGCCATGAGACCGCGTTTCATGATCCACTGCTCCCTTCTTCTCAAGAATCAGGCTTGCCGCTCTTCGACCTATCCTATATCATTCACCTATCCTATACTATTGGGCCGCGAGGCTCAACACAGTTAACCGGACGGTCGGGAAAGTCAACCGGGGGTGCCGCCAATGAAAGGTATGAGGACCTGCTGCCTCTTGCTGGCTGCCATATGGCTTGCCGTGGCCCCCACGCAGGCGGCCTCCACACATGCGGCATGGGCCTCCCCGCAGGACGCCGGCCCGGCTCAGTCCGGGAATTCGGCGCCGCCGGCCCACAACTCGCCGCCCCAACAGCCGCCGGTCCGCGTCGTGGCCAGCATCTACCCGATTTCTGCCCTCATAAGAGAGGTGGGCGGAGACAGAGTCGAGGTTTCCACCATTATTCCGCCGGAAGCAGACCCTCATCACTTCGAGCTCACTCCCGGAAAGGCAAGGGCGATCCACGAGGCGAAGTTGATAATGGTGATAGGAGGCCATTTTGACGAATGGCTCCTGCCTGATGCGGATGAGCGCGAAACCGCTTACATGGTGGTCAGGTTCAATGAGGCTT
>JASFOL010000254.1:0-3595 GCA_050116545.1 bacterium
AGCCTCCGGAAGCCAGGCCTTCTTCGGTTTCGGTCTCGACCTTGATCTCGATGCCCTTGCCCACCATGGCCTTGACATCCGCAGTGACTTCACCGGCAAAGCCCTCTTTGACCAGCGCGGCATCCTCCGGGGTGAGACGCAGTACAACCTCCGGCAGATCCACCGCCGCCACGGCCTCCGCCGCCAGTTTCCTCAAGACCTTCCTGTAACGGGAATGATCCTCGCGCACCTTTTCCAGCTCCTGCGCAACCGTCTCGAGTATGCCGGATATCGCCTGTTCGCGCGCCTTCAAGAGCATCCTCTTGGACTCTATCTGGGCGCTCGCGGTCTCCTTCGCCTTCAGCCTGTCCACCTTCCGCTGAACACGCTCAAGGATCTCCTGCCGGACCTTCTCGGCCTCGGCCTCGGCCTTCCGGCGCTCCGCCTCGACGCTGCGGCCGGCGTTCTTGATGGCCCGGTCGGCTTCGGACCTGGCGTCCCCGAGGATCTTCTCAACCATGCCCTCTTCAGGGCCCGAATTCACAGGTTCACTCATATGCTTATCCCTACAGCTTTGCGGACGATCTCATCTATTTCGGGCCGGTCATCGGCCGGTCCCCCTGCATCCGGGATTTCGAGGACCAGGGGGAAGCCCATGCCGTATAGCCTGGCCTCCACCTCATCCCTTATCTTGCCCGCCACGGCCTCGGTTACAAGCACTATTCCCGTCTCCCTGGCCTCCACCACTTGGTGAAGGGCCTCAAGGGCGGCCTCTCGCTCTGTCGCCACGGTGCCCTCGACGCCGACAAGGCGGAAGCCGAGCACGGTCTGCTTGTCTCCAATCACGTGGAACCTCATGCCTTACCTCTTGAGCCCGTACCGCTCCCGGACTTCATGCAATCCTATGACTTCATCCCTATACCTTGCCGAGAATCATGATCGCGATGATCAAACCGTAGATAGCCACCCCTTCCGCCAGACCGACGAAAATCAGGGTCCTGCCCGCGACTTCGGGCTTCTCCCCGACCGCGCCCACCGCAGCAGCTCCGACATATCCGACCGCGATTCCGGCGCCTATGCATCCGAACCCCGTGGCGGCCGCAGCGGCAAGAAAAGCCATGCCCTGGGTGGGCGAACCGCCTTTGCTCTGGGCGGAATCGACCCCCGACTGCGCTCTCACGGCCGTCACCAGAAACACCGAGAGCACGATCAATACCACGACCAGAAAGGATATCATCACCAGTTTACGTATGCCATTGGATCCACTCAACTCATTCACCGCCTTTCGCGCCCCGCGGAACCACGGTAACCCCCGCGGCCCCTGCCGGCTCATACTTCGAACCCAATCCCTTGAAGAACTTGCCGAAAAACTCGTAGTACTCCAGCCTCAGGGCCTGGATCGTCACCACGAGCCCCTCGAGCAGGATTATCACCACATTTCCCAGTATCAATACCAGCCAGGAAAAGAACACCCCTCCCGGCTTGGCCGAGACCACCCGGGCCAGGCTGAAAACGGCCACGAACAGCCCGGCATGCGCCAGCCCGAAAGCGGCGACACGGATGAAGGAGATGGTATTGGCTAGATAGCCCATGAGGATCTCCATCACCTCCACCACCGACTCCATCACATAAGTCGCTAGGCCGTCCGGGAAGTTGCGCTTCTTCTTGCCCATCATCTTAAGCAGCGGTCCTCTCAGGGTAAACACCGCCAGCGGAGCGATGAAAAACCCATAGAAGATCGCGGGATGAGGTGGACCTCCGCCCATTATCATGATCTTGACCCCTATCCCTATGCCTGCCCAATACACCACTCCCACCAGCGGGCCCGACTTGTCGAAGAAGTTCACCCAGAAGGAATGCGCCCTGAAGGAGTTTATGATATTGAGAACGATGCCCAGGCTGACCATCACTACGCCGAAGCCTATGGCCACACTGAACAGATCGGTCATGTCTTCCAGGGGTTTGAGCCAGAGCGTGGGCAGCAGATTGTCGAGGCCGAAGAAACTGCCAAAGAGGAACCCGAAGATGATCGAGGAGACTCCGCAGTAGGCTCCCAGCTTTCCGGCTTCATGCCATTTCCTGGACTTCAAGGCCACCAGAATACTGCCGGCCAGGAGCACGAGGCCATGTCCCACATCCCCGAACATCATCCCGAACATCACCAGGAAGGTGATCCCCACAAAGATGGTCGGATCGATCATGCGGTAGGACGGAGTGCCATAGCCGGAAACCAGCAGGCTGAAGGGCTTCAGGAAGGGAGGCTGCTTGAAGAGGACCGGCACTTCGACGCTGCCCTCGGCGACCCCAGGGAGCTTGTCGGCTCCGGTGACTTCGATCACCGCGCTTCCATGTGAGGTCTGCTTGATATTGGAAACCAGGTCTTCTGTCTCTTCTTCCGGCACCCAGCCCGAGAAAAGACAGGTCTTCTCGGTCACTTTGAAGTAATCCTTTATGTTGAGCAGCAGTACCGCCGCCTGGACCCGGCGCGACATGTCCATGAGTTCCGGAATCACTTCCCCGGTGACCGCCCGAAGATCAGCCTCCGCCTTCTCCATCTGCTGCTCTAATTCGTTCTCCGTCTCACCGGCGTGCGCCTGAATACTGGCGGACACCTCGCTGAAGTCATCCGGCAGGCGGACGGCCTTGAAACCGGCCTGCTCGAGCGCCTCGTCCAGCCGGGCCTTGTCCCTTCTCAAGACCACTCCGATTATGCTGACCGTCTTTCCATCCTTCCGGTAGGGCAGAACCACGGATGGAACCGGGGCCAGGGCCTTCCTCACATCCTCAAGCCCGGACTCCTCTATCGTGCCTATCGCGGTCGAGAGCAGAGTGGAATGCATCAGGCCGGCTACGGGCATGCCGGCGGGAGCCAGGGACTCCAGCTGCCCCCGAAGGCCCTCCAGCTCAGACATCTTCTGCTTCAAGGACCTTCGCGCAGCGATCGCGGGCTGGACCTGCTTCTCGATCCTGTCGACTTCCTTGTCGACCTGCTCCAGATCGAGAAGGCCGATCTCCTCACCGCCGGCCGATTCTCTTCCCAGGTCCTTTGGCGAGAGCTCCTGGATCAGGTCATTGATCCGGCGGGCGCGTTTCGAATAGTCAGCCGACAGCTTGCTCACGCCGACATTGCTCAGCCTGTCGGCCCAGGCATCTATCTCCTCGATCCGGGTCAGCTGAAGAACGCCGCTCCTTGCGATCTCCTTGACGACGGCCTCCATGTCCTCTTTCATGATCAGGACGCTGATACGGTTCATTGTCTCGGCTACGAACATCCCTGTCCTACCTCAAGCCATAGAGTCTGGCGCCAACATCACCGGCGGCCGGTCCGATCGACTTGGCGACAAAGACCGTCTGGAGATTCTTGAACTCAAGCCTCTTCAGCAGATAGAAGGCGAACACGCAACCTATGCTGAAGGGGTACCCGGTCAGAGAGCGATGCGCGGCGTCGACCGCCATCTCCCTGACCATCCCTTCGATCATGGCGATAGATTCCAGCTGGGAGGCGCCACCGCCCCCTTCGGCGGTTCTCCCACCAAGAAAATCGCCGCGTATGTCCTTGAGATCCTGATCGGATAGGCCGGGCGCCGCAAGCCTCTTTGAGACGTCCGACGGCCCC
>JASFOL010000255.1:0-3576 GCA_050116545.1 bacterium
TTTATCAAGGTCCATCTGCATTCTGGCGCTGGGTGCGCTACTCCTTCCCACCTCCCGCGTCCATGCCGTTGAACTCACTTTCCGCGTCCACATGGCCTATCAGATACAGCTGGGCAATTTCGATCCGGAAACCGAGTTCGTCGACATAGCCGGCACCTTCAACGGCTGGGGCACTGATCCCCTGACCGTGCTGGCCGACGCCGACGGTGACAGCACCTATGAGATCGTCCTGGACGGCTTCAGCGCCGGAGAGGAGATCGAATACAAGTACCGCCAGAACGGCGCCTGGGACGGAAGCGAGGAATTTCCGGGGGTTGGCAATAACCGCCTCTATACGCTTCCGGCCGGCGATGAGACGCTTGCAGTCTGGTATAACAACCTGCAACCGCATGACGGAACAGCCGAGCTTCACTGGTGGAACGACTGCGTCTTCTACGAGATTTTCGTGAGGAGCTTCTACGATAGCGACGGTGACGGCGTTGGGGACCTTCAGGGCCTCACCCAGAAGCTGGACTATCTCAATGATGGAAACCCCGCCACGGACGACGATCTCGGCATAACAGGCATCTGGCTCATGCCCATACAGGACTCACCGAGCTACCATGGTTACGACGGTACCGACTACCGCTCCATAAACCCCGACTACGGGACCATGGCCGACTTCGAGACCTTCCTGGAGGAAGCGCATGACCGCGGCATCCGGGTGATAATCGACTATGTGATGAATCATTGCTCTGATGAGCATCCCTGGTTCGTGCTGTCGGAGTCGGAAGATCCCTTCTACCGGGACTTCTTCAGATGGTCCGAGTACGATCCGGGTCAGTCGGGCCCCTGGGGCCAGGACGTCTGGCATTGGGATGACTCAGGCTGGTACTACGGCCTCTTCACCGGCGGCATGCCGGATCTCAACTACGAAACCCAGGCCGTCAAGGACTCCATGTTTGAGACGGCGACATACTGGCTGGACTCCATAGGTGTCGACGGCTTCCGCCTTGATGCGGTGCTTTACATAGACGAGGACGGGGACCAGCTCCAGAACACACAGGCCACGCTTGACTTCTGGGCCGACTATAACTCGCACGTAAAGGCGGTGGAGCCGGAGGCTCTCTCGGTCGGCGAGGCCTGGACCTCGACGAGTACAGTCCTTCAGTACGTTACCGAGGACCGTCTCGACCTCTGCTTCGAATTCGACCTTGCCTATTCCATGCTCGGTTCGGTCAATGACGCCGACGCGGGATGGGTGAACTGGAAGGCCGGCGAGGTCTATCAGGTCTATCCCTATCTGCAGTATGCGACCTTCCTCACCAACCATGACCAGGACCGTGCGTTTACGACGCTCGGAGAGAGTGAAGGCAAGGCAAGGGTCGCCGCCGGCATTTACCTGACGCAGCCCGGAGTGCCGTTCATTTACTACGGTGAGGAGATCGGCATGATCGGGAGCGGCGATCACCTCAATATACGGACGCCCATGCAGTGGACCGGCGGGACCAATGCGGGATTCACAACCGGCAGCCCGTGGAACTACATCGGCTCGAACTACACCGATTTCAATGTGGCCGACGAGGCGGGCGACACCGGGTCGCTGCTCGAATGGTACAAGCGGATCATCAGGGTGCGCAATGCCTCCCCCGCCTTGAGGCAGGGGACCTACGCGGCGCTTGATGCATCCGACTCTGCGGTCATGGCGTCCGTCCGCGAGCACGAGCAGCAGACCTTGCTCACTCTCATCAATACATGGAGCGGCGCGCTCGGAGGCATCACGCTTACCGGCGATGCGGCAAGTCTGGAGCCTGGTGAGCACACTCTGGTGAACCTGCTTGATGAAGGTGACACCCTGCAGGTCACAGTTTCGCCGGACTATGAGATCTCAGATCTCAGCCTGGATGGCCACCAGGTGGCGGTGTATGAGTTCGCCCCGACCACGGGAGTCGGGCCCGGTGAGGATCCCGCACGCACGGGGCTTCTTCTGGAGAGGGGCTACCCCAACCCCTTCACCCGCTCCACCACCATCAGGTACTCGCTTCCTGTGAGAGCCCACGCCCGGCTGGGTGTTTACAATGTGGCGGGGCAGGAAGTCGCGGTCCTCGCAGATGCCGAGCAGGTGGAGGGCGACCACGAGGTGAAGTGGGACGGCTCCGACACCACAGGGCGTGAACTTGCGACCGGGGTCTACTTCCTTCACCTGGACGCCGGGGATGATAGCAGAACCTCAAAGGTGATGCTGCTTCGCTGAGATGCTCCCCGGCAGGCGCCCTCCCCCAGTACAAACTCAAAACATCACCAAGATCAGGCCTCTCGGAAGACCATTCCGTACTGTGAGTCGTACTCTCCCCGGCGGACCACCTCGACTTCCCCTATCACGGGCATACCGATCCTGGCGTTCTCGATCGCGATCTGGCCCGTGATGCGGACCTTGTTCTCGAGCTCGACTATGCCGAGCCCCATCTTGGAGACCATGAAGTCCGCGGGCAGGTTATAGAGCTCGGTGAAGGTCAGCAGCGTGCCCTTCTTGGGAAGCGGGACCTGCTCGAACTCGAAGAAGTCATTCTCACCGCACTCCTTGCAGACCATCTTGAATGGATAGTGTATGTGGCCGCACTTCTTGCATTTGTAGGCGTAGATCTCCATGGCTAATCCTCTCTTATGAATGTAAGGCAGACCACATTGTTTCCGAAGCCCCCGAAGTTACACGTGAAGCCGACCTTCGCGTCCGCAACCTGACGCTTGTCTGCCTCGCCCCTCAGCTGGGCCACGATCTCGTGGGCCTGGGCCACACCCGTGGCTCCCACGGGATGGCCCTTGCCCTTAAGACCCCCCGACGGGTTTATGGGGAGCCCGCCCTTGAGAGCGGTCTCTCCCTTTTCGAGCGCGATATGGCCCTCACCCTTCTTGAAGAAGCCGACCTCCTCGCTCTCCGCGATCTCCAGAATTGTGAACGCGTCGTGAAGTTCGGCCACGTCTACATCTTTGGGTTCGAGCCCCGCCATTTCAAACGACTCTGCCGCAGCGCGCCTGACCGCCAGAAGATCTGTTGGCTCCTCACGCTCGTGCACTGCATGGGTATCCGTGGCCTGCCCCACACCGGCAAGCCGCACCATGGGACGCTTCACGGTCTTTGCCACCTCTTCGCTGACCAGAATCACGCAGGCCCCGCCGTCAGAGACAGGGCAGCAGTCGAAGAACCTCAAGGGATCGGCCACATAGGGGTTATTGGTCATGGCCTCCGGGGAATCCAGGATACCCTCGAGGGTAATGGGTTGTTGAATGTGGGCGAATTCGTTCAAGAGAGCATTGTTCTGGTTCTTCACCGCCACCATCGCAAGGTGACGTTCGGTGACCCCGTACTTCTCCATATAGAGCCGCGTAAACATCCCCGCCAGTGACGGCAGGGTGACCCCATAGACATACTCCGCGATGGGATGCGTCAGGGTAGCCACGAAGTCCGTGGCCTCCAGGTTATTGACCTCGCGCATGCGTTCCGCCCCCACGACCATAACAATGTCATGAAGTCCCGATGCAACCGCGGCAAAGCCCGCCTTTATGGCCGATGCCCCGGAGGCGGGCCCGTTTTCCACC
>JASFOL010000256.1:0-3561 GCA_050116545.1 bacterium
TATCACGGGATTCAATGTGGGCGTCAATGTGGGTGAGGTGGCGGGCCAGACCGTGCCTCATTGCCATATTCATCTGATTCCGAGGCGAGCGGGGGACACCGACCGGCCGCGCGGCGGCGTAAGGGGGATCATCCCGGACAAGCGGTCTTATTGATCCGGAAGAGGTGACTTGATTTCTTGATTGGCGACCTGATCTTGCGGTCGATGACCTGATCACTCGATCGGTGAACTGATCTTAGGATCGGTGAAATCCGATACGCCCCGGGGTATTCGGGCATCTAATGTTCGTGGGCTATCTCACTTCAAAGGAGGAGTTTAATGGCGGACGCGATCAAGGTGGGAGACAAGGCACCGGACTTCACGCTGAAGGACCACAATGGGAACGATGTCACATTGAGCAGTTTCAGGGGCAAGAAGGTGGTGTTGAGTTTTCACCCGCTGGCATGGACCGGAGTCTGCGCCGAGCAGATGAAGAACCTGGAGAAGTACTATGACCGCATGGCGGAACTCAATGCGGTCGCTCTCGGTATAAGTATCGACACCAGTTTCAGCAAGCACGCCTGGGCCAAGAGCCTGGGCATAGAGAAAACTCCGCTTCTGGCCGACTTCTGGCCGCATGGAGGCGTGATCAAGTCCTATGGCGTTTTCAACGATGAAGTGGGCGCGAGCAAGCGCACGGTCTTTATAGTGGACGAAGAGGGCACCGTCATCTGGCATAAGATCTATCCTGTCAAGGAAGTACCTGACATGGAAGAAATCATCAAGGTCCTAGAACAGTAGCGGAGAATAGTCAGAGAAGCCATCCTATGAGAAAGGGGACATACACCAATCACTGAAACCGGTGTTTGTCCCTGTTTTTCTTGGAGCCGGCTCTTGGGAGGAGGGGCTCATGCAGGACTACTCGGTTCTTATCGGAGGCCAGGCGGGCGACGGCATTCGCCAGGTGGGTACCCTGGTGGCCAGGCTTTTCAGTTCGCTTGGCTACCGCATCTACTTCTGGGATGACTATCCATCCCTGATAAGGGGCGGTCACAACTTCAGCCTGATCCGCGCGTGCGAGTCCGGCATCCAGGCTTACAGGGAAAGCGTCGACATGGTGGTCGCCCTGAATGAGGAAACAGCCAGAAAGCACGAGTGGCGCCTCAGACAGGGTGGAGTGCTGATCTATGATGAAGATGTCTTCAATGCTGACGGCATCAAGGCCGAGACCTGCGGCCTGAAGCTCAGCAGCATGGTGAAAGAGGCGGGCGGTAAGCCCGTGATGCGAAATGTGGCGGCGCTGGGTGCGATCGCCAGGAGCCTGGGAATCGAGTGGGATGCGCTCGAAGCGGTTGTCACGACGGCAATCAGGAAGGAGCCTGAGCTCAATCTCAAGATCGCGAAAGCATCATTCGATGCCGCCTGCATGCCTGAGTTCGAAGTCAAGCGTCTGGCCTCCAGGCCGCTGCCCCTGATGCAGGGCAATGAAGCCATCGCGCTGGGGGCCGCAAGGGCAGGCCTCAAGCTTTATGTCGCCTATCCTATGACCCCGTCCTCCAGCATCCTCCATTTCCTGGCGGCCAATGAGGAGGATCTGGGCCTGGTCACATATCATCCCGAAAACGAAATCTCCGCGGTGATCACCGCTGTCGGCGGGGCGTATGCTGGTGCGAGGACCATGGTGGGGACGGCCGGTGGGGGGTTCGCTCTGATGGCTGAAGGCGTGAGTCTTTGCGGACAGAGTGAGATGCCGGTGGTATTCGCGGTGAGCCAGCGGCCCGGCCCGAGTACAGGAGTTCCTACCTACACCACCCAGGGTGATCTGGCGTTCGTCCTGAGCGCGGGCCAGGGAGAGTTTGTGAGATTGGTGGTTGCGCCCGGAGATCCCGATGAGGCATTCCTGCTCTCGGGACTTGCCATGAACATGGCATGGAAGTACCAGATACCCACCTTTGTTCTTACCGATAAGAACCTCAGTGAGAGCACCTATTCCTTCACCGGCAAGGGAGACGAGGTGATGAGGGAAGAGGGCCTGGTCTGGGATGGCAAGGGAGAGTACAAGCGCTATCTCAAGACCCCCGAAGGAGTGTCCCCTCTGGCTTTCCCGGGCACAAAGGGGATCGTGGTCAAGGGAACAAGCTATGAGCATGATGAAGCCGGAATCACAGTCGAAGATCCGGACGCCATCTCCTCGATGCAGGATAAGCGCATGGCCAAGCGCAAGGCGCTGCTTTCCGATATCGAGGCCATGGACACGGTCAAGGTATATGGAGAGAAGAAGTCCACGACCGCGCTTCTCACCTGGGGTTCGACCAAGGGTGCCTGCGTCGAGGTCGCCGAGAACATGGGGCTTAAGGTGATTCAACCCATGGTCATCGAGCCCTTCCCGGCGGCATCGATGGAGAAAGCACTTGAAGGTGTTGAGAAGTTGATCGCCGTTGAGAACAATGTGACGGCGCAGCTCGCCGGGCTGGTCAAGTGCCACGGCATCAAGGTCGATCAGACCATCCTTCAATATGATGGACGGCCCTTCTCGGTCGACGGGTTAAGCAAGAGGCTGGAGGAGGTGATCTCATGAGCGAACTCAATCTCGGTACTTACGCAGAGAACACCTGGTGCAAGGGCTGCGGGAACTTCGGAATCCTCTCAGCCATCGGGGAGGCAGTGGAGGGCCTGGTGGCCGACGGCATACCCCTCGAGAATCTCGCGATCGCATCGGGTATCGGTTGCGGTTCCAAGATTGTCGACTATATCAATGTCAACACCTTCTATTCGATCCACGGAAGGGTACCGCCGACGATCACGGGCATCAAGCTCGCCAACAAGAATCTCAAGGTGATCGGATTCGCGGGAGACGGAGACGCATATGGCGAGGGCATCGCCCACCTGATCGCCGCCGCAAAGCGCAATATCGACGTCACAATGGTGATCCATGATAACCGCGTCTATGGCCTGACGACCGGTCAGTTCACGCCGACCAGTCCTGTCGGCTTCAAGGGGCGCTCGACCCCGAGAGGCAGCATCGAGCGGCCACTAAATCCGCTGGAGCTGATGCTGGCGGCCGGTGCCACCTTCGTGGCAAGAGGCTATACGACGAAGTCGGATCATCTTGTGAACTTGATGAAGGAAGCCGTGCTTCACAAGGGCTTCGCGTTTATCGACGTGCTCCAGCCCTGCTTCACTTTCTTCAACACTTACAAGTACTACAATGAGCGGGTCTATGAGATCGACGGGCATGACACCTCAGACATCGAGGCTGCCCGCCGGCTGGCGCTGGAGTGGGGCGACAGGGAAGAGGACAGGATCCCCATAGGAGTGTTCTACAAGGTGGAGAAGCCCACCTTTGACGACGGTATGCTCCGTGAGGGGATGGTGCTCTCGGGCGACAGCGGGGTGCCGGACATCGGCCCGATCCTTGAGTCCCGCACCTGATACCAGATTCATACCCTGGCATCGGGTCACGAATCTTGAATTCAAGAATGGGGTCAGGTACCGGTTCTTGAATTTGATCGCGGTCGGGTCATAAACCTTGAATTCAAGAATGGGGTCAGGTACTAGATCTTGAATTTGACCCGGTGAGGT
>JASFOL010000257.1:0-3544 GCA_050116545.1 bacterium
GATCAGCATATAGCCTAACAGGGAATAGATCGTGATCATCACAAGCTGGGGAAAGCCGGCGAGTATCGATAAAGAGACTATCAGGCTCAGAAGCCCCATCCTCCTGAAGCCCGGCCGCTCGATCAGATGCTCGCCGAAGAAAAGGACGGCGGGCAGCCAGCTGGCGGTCGAGATGAAGGTCGGCTGGCCGTAGCGGGTCACCATGAAACCGCAAAAAGTGAATGTCAGCGCCGTCACAACCGAGGCCGGCGAGGACATCTTGAGCTTCCTTCCGAGCAGGTAACCGAATACGGCGGCTATCAGGAAGTGCAGGTATATGAACAGATCCATCTGGGTCGGGGGATCAAGCGCATACAGAGGGATGTTCACGGGGTAGAATACCATGGTCTGAAAGGTCGCGAGAAAGGGAGTGCCGCTGAACTGATGCGGATTCCAGAAAGGGACCTTCCCTTCGCGGATCATCCCGGTGGCGAACACCCGCCGGGGATAGTAGGAGAAGGTGCAGTCGGAGGTCACAGACGGCTGCCCCGTGTCCTCCGGGCCCGCCTCGACCAGCCAGGGAAAGGCATTGGTCAGGCGGAAGGTGACCAGGGTCTGGTCGGTGAAAATCTCCCTGGCGAAGAAAGCGGTTATCAGCAGAACGAGAAAGGCAACGGCAAGAAGGTCTTTCCGGGAATGGTTCATTAGGTGGTCTTTTTTCTGCCTGCTCCCCAGTAGATCTCAAACCATATCTTCGCGAGCTCCTGCAGCGTGCTGATAACATGGCTGGGCCTCACCGTGCTTGAGCCTCCCACCCTGGGATAGTGCCTGACACCGACCTCGGTCATCCGGAAGCCATGATACCTGGCTTTGGCAAGGATCTCAGTATCCACGAAGAACTTCTTGGATCTTATATCTATGACGTCGAAGACCTCGCGCCTGAAGAGCTTGAAGGCGCAGTCTATGTCCCTGACCCTCAACCTGAATATGGTGCGCGCCAGGAGATTGTAGCACCATGCGACGAAGAGCCTGGTCAGCGGGTCGAACCTGTAGATCCTGAAGCCCGCCACGATGTCATAGTCCTCTATGGCGGGCAGCATGTTCTTGACTTCCCTCACGTCAAACTGCAGGTCCGAATCGGTATAAAAGATCAGTTTGCACCTGGCGCTGGTGAACCCCGTCTTCAGCGCCTCGGCGTATCCCATATTGACCGGCTGGTGAATCGGCCGGACGTGGCTGTCCTGCGCGGCAAGCCCGTCTATGATCCCGGCTGTGGCGTCCTCGCTGCCGTCATTGACCACGATCACCTCGTAGTCCTCGAGGTCCAGGGTTTCGGCCACCTCGAGAACGCGTCTTACCGCCTCCTCTACATTGGCCTCTTCATTGTATGCCGGAAGCACGAAGGTGATCGACTTTCTCTCCATTTTCCCCTCAGCCTATATAGCCTATCCCCTCAAGTCTCTTGCGTATGTCATCGCTGTCACCGGACGAAAGCGCGCTTCCCCGCGCCCGCCCCAGTAGCTCTATATCGGCTTCCCGCACGGGATTCTGAGCCATGTAGTCCCCGGCCAGGGCGCCCGCCGCCACCTTGCCGTCCATCTGTCTCGGAACCGGCAGCCCAAGGAGATGCAGCACGGTCGGAGCGACATCCAGGACGGAAAGCGCCTCCAGGCGCGCCCCCTCACGGAAGGCCGGTCCCATCCCGAGGAAGATCCCATTCATCCTGTGATCTCCGGAATTGCCGTAGACGGGAAAGGCGAACCTGTTGCTTGTGAAGTCAAGGGTTCCCAGGGCCTTGTTCCGCATGTCCCGGGGAAGAAACACTATGTCCGGGGCTTCCTCCAGATAGGGCCCGTCATATATCTCTTCCCTCATGTAGACATCCTTGAACATGGGCTCACGCGTCCTGTGATCCACGGTCGCCAGCAGGTCTTTCTTTATGGACCTGCGCACCTCTTCATACTCCCTGCCTGGCTCAACGCAGCCCTGCGGCTCCCGGCCCTTCAAGTTGATGAAGACCTGGCCATAATTGCCGCGCGAATAAGCTGTGGTCTTCGACCAGTCAACATTGGAAAGCGACAGAAAGAACCTGTCAAGCATCATCTGCATTTTGTGGCGCGAGTGGAAACCGCCGGAGAGCCTCAGCCTGGCAAGTCCGAGGGCCATCGAGAGCCTGTAGAACATCACCGGCGTCAGCCCAAGCCTGTAAGCCAGCCTTTTCACCAGCGTGCCCGGATCGCTCCTGAGTTTCAGGTAGCCTTTGTCCAGAAGCCATACATTGAAGGCCAGAAAAGTGTGAATCGGGCCGAAGCCATGGTCTGACGCTATGATCACGTTCGCATCCCCGGCATCCTCTATGATCTCCGCCACTCCTCTGTCCAGCTCGGTGAAGAAACGCCTGAGCCTGGGTCCATGCTCGGCCCCCTCCGCCGGGTCGTACCGGGGATGGCTCTGGTCCAGCAGGTGCCAGAGCTCGTGCTGGGCCCGGTCGGTACCCCAGAAGTGTGAGAAGAAGAGGTTCCAGTCCATGCTGCCCATCAGGTGCCGGGTGACTTTGACATTGTAGTCGAGTACGTCAAAGAGCTCGTCCAGGACCAGTCCCACGCCTCTTCTGGAATAGACCTGGCGGTGATAGAGCCTGTAGGGCCCGAACCTCTTCTCGATATCATCGAGCAACTCCGGCGGATAGGTGAAGTCGCGTTTTCCGAAAGGAGTGAGAAAGCCGCTTATCATGCAGCCTTCCACCTTCTCGGGTGGATAGGTTATCGGAACGCTTATGACCGCGGACTTCATCCCCGCCTCGCCGGCGATTTCCCATATGGGCTTGCCGTCCCGAAGCGTGGAATTCACCGGGATCTCACCGAATGGATTCCTGGCCGTCACCGCGCTCTCCGAAAGTCCCCTTCGTCTCAGGAGGAACTCGAAGACCCCGTGCTTGCCTGGATTGAGCCCGGTGAAGAAGCTGGTCCATGAAATCGCGGTGACCGGCGGAACCAGGGTGATCAGGTCGGAAGATGCCCCCCGCTTCAGGAACTCACCCAGCCGGGGCATTGTGCCGTCTTCGGCAAACCTGGAAAAGAGATCCCAGGTGGAGCCGTCGAGCCCCAGGATCAGAACTCTCGGACTGGACGGCGAGGCCATCAACCCACTTCCAGTTTGGAAAAATCGGCGATCGAGAGGAACAGCGCCGTTATCGCGCCCAGAAGGTTGAGCCGGTTGGTCTTGATCTTCTCGTCTTCCGCCATCACCAGCACCCTGTCAAAGAAAACGTCTACCGGCCCGGCGAGTTCCAGCAGGGCCTGAAGGGCGTCCCCGAATCTCTTCTCCCTGGTGGCGCTTTCAAACTCGTCCAGAATCCCTGTGTACGCATTGTGGAGGTCTCTTTCCGACTCATCTTCGAAGAGGGCCTGATCCACCTCTCCAATGTCCAGGCCCCTGGTTATATTGCAGGCCCGCTTGAAGGCGGTCATCAGTTTGCCGAAGCGCTCGTCCTTCTCGAATTCCTTGATGGCCTCCAGTTTGGCGGCAACCATCACAGGGTCCGTGTGGTCCGCCCCGCCGAGAG
>JASFOL010000258.1:0-3534 GCA_050116545.1 bacterium
CGCCGGTGACTCGCGGGTGTCGTTCACATCCCGTTTGTAGGCGACGCCGAGAATCAGGATCTTCGCGCCCTTAACGCTCTTCCGGGAGTCATTGAGAGCATCGTTGACCCTGGTCACGACATAGTCCGGCATGCTGGAATTTATCTGTCCGGCCAGCTCGATGAAGCGGGGCTCGAAGCCGGCCATCTTGGCCTTCCAGGAAAGGTAAAACGGGTCGATGGGTATGCAGTGGCCGCCCAGCCCGGGACCGGGCAGGAACTTGAGGTATCCGAAGGGCTTGCTGTCGGCCGCCTCTATCACCTCCCACACATCGATGTCCATCCGGTTGCACATCAGGCACATCTCGTTCACCAGGCCGATATTGACGCTCCTGAAAGTGTTCTCAAGCAGTTTGACCATCTCGGCCACGGTGGGAGACGAAACCGGAACGACGGTGTCGATGGTGGAACCGTAGAGATCGCAGGCCAACCGGGTGCACTTCTCGGTCACCCCGCCAACGACCTTGGGTATATTCTTGGTTGTGTATTTCTCATTTCCAGGATCGACCCTTTCAGGCGAGAAACCCAGGAAGAGGTCTTTGCCGACCTTGAGCCCGGTGGACTCCAGCATGGGGAGCATCACCTCGACCGTGGTACCAGGATATGTCGTGCTCTCCAGCATCACCAGCTGCCCGGGCTTGAGATACTTGACTATCTGTTCGAGCGCGTCGATCACGAAGGAGATGTCGGGGTCCTTGGTTTTTCTCAAGGGGGTGGGAACGCAGATGTCTATGGCGTCACACTTACTGAGTACGCTGAAGTCCGTGGTGGCGCTGAGCTTTCCGGACCGCACCACCGAGCGCAGGTCCTCGCTGCTCACGTCCTGGATATAGGACCTGCCCTTGTTGATCATGCCGACCTTTTTGGGATTGACGTCGATCCCGTGGACACGGAATCCGACCTTCGCCATCTCGACCGCGAGCGGCAGTCCCACATAGCCAAGGCCTATCACCGACAGGACGGCATCGCCGTCCTTGAGTCGCCGTTTCAGACGGGCGAAAAGGGTTTCCTTTTGCCGCTTAGCCATACCAAGTTCCTTCCTCGTCTCTTCGCCCTGTACAGAGCTTTGTCCGAATTCGCAATGAGCTCCTCCACCGTCCTCCCGTCTTCCGGGTATGAGGCTATGCCCATGCTCGCTGTTATGTTGCCTGTAATCCTCTGGCCCACAAATGCATAGCGGTCGATGGCCTGACGGATCCTCTCCGCCGCATTCGCCGCCCCCTCCTTTGAGGTCCTGGGCAATATGACCATGAATTCGTCTCCGCCATACTTGCAGAGCATATCGATAGATCTTAACTTGTCAGACGCTATCTGCGCAACATTCCTTATCACTTCACTGCCCCTCAGATGCCCGTGGACGTCGTTATACTCCTTCAGGCCGTCCACATCCAGCATGATTATCGAGAACTGGTCGGCGAAGCGCTCGGATCTGCCGATCTCGGTCCGGAGGGCATCTATCAGGAAGCGGTAATTGTATGCTCCTGTGAGGCCATCGGTTATCGAGAGTGTCTGAGTCCGCTCGAACTCCCGGGCGTTCTTCAGAGCAATGCCGGCCTCCCGGACCAGAAGCTCGAATAGCCCCATCTTGATATCATCGTGCTCCTCCCCTCTGGGGGTGACCACTCCCAGAGTCCCGAGCAGGCTCTTCTGATACTGAAGCGATGCGACCGTCAGGGCCTGGGAACCGGCGGACCCATTGGTGCCGGCAAGCCGTTGCATCTGCTTGGAGGTGATGGCCCCGGTCATGCGCGTCGGACCTCGTCTCTCTCTGAGCCGCTTGATCAGTGCGGTCCTTCTCAGCCTGTCCTCCCTGACCAGCGGCCTCCCCTTGCCCTTCGGGCAGTTGTAGGAGATTCTGACCGGGCCCTGCTTCTCCTCGAGGATTGCAAACGAGGCCGAGCCCGACATCACATCGCAGACACAGGCCAGAATGGGCGTCATTATTCTGGACATTGAGGCCCCGGTGGTGATCAGTCCTGATACCTCTATGAAGGTTGAGAAGACAAGATCGAGATTACCCGGAAGTAGCTTCTGGCCTTTCTTAGACTTAGCCATATGCAGAGGGGCCCTTTACTCAGTCCGCCTGAGCGCGGAGATGATTATCCTGATGCCTCTGTATGTAACCCAGCATATTGCCGCTACTACAGCTATCGGAAAATAATAGACTTGCTTGACCGAAATACCCGCCTTTGGAAACACCTGATAGAATTTCCAGAGCATCACGCCAAGCAGGATAGCTATTGCAAGAAGCACGCCACCCCGTATGAGGTCTGAGATCTTCCTGGAATCCACGGCAGGCCCCTCTTTGGTGATCTCGTGTAAAGTGGTGCCCCCGGCAAGATTCGAACTTGCGGCACCCGGTTTAGGAAACCGGTGCTCTATCCTAACTGAGCTACGGGGGCTCCCCGGTTATTCATATTTAATCACTGAAAAGACGTCGTATTTGTCAAGCAGTTTTCTGCCGTCAAGATCAACAAGTTCTATCAAAAAGGCGCAACTCACTATATCGCCGCCCAGCTTCTCAATCAGCTCCGCGGCGGCCCTGGCCGTCCCTCCAGTGGCCAGCAGATCGTCAACCAGCAGGACCTTTTCACCATTGCTTATTGCATCTTTGTGGACCTCTACCGAATCTGTCCCGTATTCGAGATCATAGGTCTGCGTGATAGTCTCATAGGGCAGCTTGCCCGGCTTGCGGATGGGCACGACGCCGCAGCCCATTTCATAGGCCATCGCGCTGCCAAGGATGAATCCCCTGGCCTCGATGCAGACTATGCTCGATATGCCGGCATCCCGGTAATGGGACGCCATCAGCTCCACAGCCGCCTTGAATCCCGGGCCGTTCTTCAGCAGTGTCGTGATATCCCTGAAGAGAATGCCCTTCTTGGGAAAATCAGGAATGCTCCTGATCAGTTCCCTCAGTTCTTTAGTATCAGCTTTCAAGCGCATCCTCCTTTCGTGAAACTCCCGCGGTCAGAATCTGTATTCAAAACCTTTGAAGTCCATCCTGGGCTCAAGCCAATCCACCGCCACGCCGGTCACGCTGGCATGTCTGGGCCCCACCTTGAGCTCTGCCAGGAAGGCGCTCATCGCCTGCCGGTCCCCCTCGGCCACCACCTCAACAGCTCCGTCGGGGCGGTTCCGGACATATCCTCCGAGGCCAAGGCCGGCCGCCGTGTTTCTCACAAAATACCTGAAGCCCACTCCCTGAACAACACCTGTGACCTTGATTCGCGCCCGTACAAGATCTTCCGTCATCAGCCCGCCTTATGGCTCCAGGGCCTTTGCCAGGGCATCCTCGGGGCTTTCCGCCTGAACAATGGCAGAATCGCAATCCCAGGACGCGAGGCCAACCACCCGCTTTCCGAGCGCAAGGCTGAAAGCGATCTCCGAGAGCGTCCCGAAGCGGCCTCCTATGGCGATCAGAACGTCCGAAGCCTGTGCGATTATCGAGTTCCTCGCATAGCCAAGACCCGTAGCCAGAGCGACTTCCACGTAT
>JASFOL010000259.1:0-3533 GCA_050116545.1 bacterium
CTCTTGACATTCTCGATCAGAGCACCTGGACCCCGTCGCGCTATGAGACGGCATACGAGACCATCACGCTGGCTCACGGCGAGAGTGATGTGTTCAGCATTTTCAACAAGGACGACCGGGTGCATGACTACCAGGATTACCCCAGGATCGCGGTCGGCACGATTCTGGATCTCCCGGACGCCGGCGCTCAGGTCAGTTTCGCCGGCGCCCTGATCGAGAATGTCAAGAGCCTCGGAGACAGTGGCTGGAATGGCGGGCGCTATGCGTCCAACTGGTACGGCGACTACCGGACCGCGCGGTCCTGGACCACCTCCGGCGGGCGCTCCAGACTGGACCAGTGCCTTGTCGGAGCGCATCACCCCGTGGCGCCCCTGATGGACGAGAACGCCCTTCGAAAAGACATACAGGTGGCGAGGGTTGCATATGAAGTTGCCTGGGGAGATACCAACTTCTCGAGGGGCTACTTCCCCGCCGAGACCTGCTTCTCCGAGCGCATGATCCCGGTCCTCGCCGAGATGGGACTCGAGTGGGTGATCGTGGCCGACGTCCACATCTCCAGGGCATGCTCCGACTACCCCTATGACGCCAACCAGGACAACTGCGATCCCCCCAACAGGGCCGACCAGGTCAATCCGGCGCAGGGTTTCTATGAGACCACCTCGATAAGCAGGGGGGTGACGGTCAAGACCCCGCCGCCATATGGCTACAGGCCCCACTATGCCAGGTATGTGGAGCCGGCAACGGGTGAGGCACACTCCATAATAGTCGTGCCGGCTGCCAATGCGATGAGCTGGAACGAGGGCTATGGGACCTATGGCACCGGCGAGATAGACGCGATTGCCGGATACAATGATCCGGCATATCCGATGCTGATCCTCCTGGCCCACGACGGCGACAATTCCTGGTCGGGAGGCTATTCCTACTACAATGAAAATGTCACCGGATTTTCCCACCAGGCCGCGTCGCAGGGCTATGAGCCGACCACCATCGCGGAGTATCTGGCGGACCATCCGGTTGATCCATACGACATCGTCCACGTGGAGGACGGTGGGTGGGTGAACGCGGACGGCGATTTCGGGTCGCCCCAGTTCATCAACTGGAACTGGCCGCTGGTCAACCAGTACGGCGACTTCGATATCCCCGGCGGATGGGCCGAAGACGAAAGGAACTGGGCCGTCTTGACGGCTGCCGAGAACCGCGTGGAGACCGCAGAGGCTATCGGCGGAACCGAACCTGACCCGGAGAAGATCTTCGATCCCACCGGCGGCGCAACAAGCGTTGAGAAGGCCTGGCATCATCTGCTTTCGGGCTATGAGAGCGGCTACATGTACTACGGCACATCGCTTGACATGGAGATCAAGCCGACCCTGGCCGCGAATGCCGCGGTATCGCATGCCGATCCGGTGATAGCCGGAGGAACCGACACGGTGGGTCCGACCATCTGGCTTCCACAGCGCCTCCCCTGGAACCCGGGCGGCAAGGGCGGCGGTTCCCTGTGGGGCTATCCGGGCGGAGCCGGCGCGGACATGACCAGTGATTTCTATGTCTGGACCTTCGCCTATGATGTGTCCGGGCTTGCGCACGTGAATCTTAAATACCGCGTCGATGCCGATGGCGTCAACTCGACATCCACCGATCACAATGAGACCTATGCCGGCGGGGCGGACGTGGGAGCCTGGCAGACGCTGGCCATGATCTACAGGGATTTTCCCATGGGCAACTTCTTCAATGATCCCGGCATCGACTTCTCGGTGCTGCCCGACTATATCGCCGACGAGTACTATGTCCAGGTCACGGGTATCTCCGAGCAATTGCTCGACTACTATGTCGAGGCCGAGGACTCGCTCGGGAATGTGAAGCGGAGCCCCATCCAGCATGTGTGGGTTGGCCCGTCCTCGGGCAGCCCATCCCATGTGATTGACGGCTCGCTGGACCCGGCGTCCACGCTGGTGGCGTCGGGCGGAGGCTTCAGTCTCTATGCAGACTGGGACGGCGAGTTTCTCTACCTTGCGGCTGAGGGAGTGGGCCAGACTTCGAACCGTGACCACTTCATCCTTGTCGGGGAGGATCTCTCAACCCCGGTGGCCTCCCCCTGGGCCAAGGCAGGCACCGTTGCCGACAGGACGCTCTACATGGGCAACGAGGACTCCAACAGCTGGTGCGGCTGGTTCGACAATACCGAGACGGTGATCAGCTCCGACACCGACTGCGCGTCGGGCAACTATCTTGAAGGCATCGTCAGGCTGGAGACCTACCTGGGGAACCCGCTTCCGGACCAGGTCTATCTCGTGGTGGCCGGCTATGCTTCTCCGGACGGCGGCGCGCTTCAGGACCAGGCACCCGCTGGCGATGGAAACGGCAATATCGAGGCGGGCGAGTACGTGCTTTTCCCGCTCGCCACCAGCGGAATAGACGGCAGGCCGTCCGCCGGGATGCTGACAGTGGGCCCCAATCCTTTCAGGGAATCCACGACAATCAGCTTCACCCTTCCATCCGGCAGTGAAGTGTCCGGTGAGGGATCTCCCGGTGGCGGAGTCTCTATCGAGATTCACGACATCCTTGGCAGGAAAGTCAAATCTCTCTCGGCGGCAGCCGGAGGAAGGCGCGCCGGAACCGTCATCTGGGACGGCAGCGACTGGACGGGTGAGAGGGTCTCGCCCGGGATCTATTTCGTCAGGATATCCTCGGGCTCTCTGGTGGAGGTCAGGCGGGTGGTGCTGGTCAAATAGACCGGCGAATGTGCTCATCAGGAAAATGTGCCCCCACTGGCAGGCCGCGTCACATACTTCCCTCAATGCTTTGACATGCCGAAGACGAGGTGATAAGCCTGTCGTAGGAAGCGCATGTGTGAGCGCTTTGGGCCTTTCCACGCAATCATGGAGGAAAAAGCCATGGCAGCCATTACCGCATCCGCAGCGCGGTGCACACTCGTCGTGCTTGTTTTGATCGCCTGCGCCGTCCCGCAGGCCGTATCGGCTCCCGGGCGCTGTACGCTGGGGGCGCCGGCGGCGCTGCCGGTCGCCACCTTCTCGATCGTCGCCATGGATTCGGTGACCGGAGAGATCGGGGTCGCCGTGGCGTCGAGGTTCTTTGCCGTGGGGGCGGTGGTCCCATGGGCCCGCGCGGGAGTCGGAGCGGTAGCCACACAGTCATTTGCCAATACCACTTTCGGCTGGCGGGGGCTGGATCTCATGGAGAAGGGATCGACGCCCGAGGAGGCCATTGGGGCCTTGATCGAGGCCGACGACGACCCGGGTCGCAGGCAGGTGGGAATGGTGGCCGCGGACGGCAAGTCCTTCACATATACCGGCGACAGCTGCCTTCCCTGGGCCGGAGGCCGTAGCGGGCCCGGATACGCGATTCAGGGGAATATCTTGACGGGGGAGGCCGTGGTCACCTCCATGGAAAAGGCCTATCTGGAGACCGGGGGCACCCTGGCCGAGCGGATGTATGCCGCAATGTTGGCGGGGGACGCAGAGGGCGGGGATGCCCGGGGCAAGCAGTCCGCGGCCATGCTGGTGGTGAAGGAAGGG
>JASFOL010000260.1:0-3531 GCA_050116545.1 bacterium
GAGATCTTGAGCCGTCTCAAGGAGCGCTCCGAGGAACTCCAGTATGTGCCCTCGATCCGCCCCGTGGACGTGGGCTTCATAAGCAGTTATTTCGGCAAGCGCAAGGACCCCTTCACAGGAAGATATACCCGCCATGAGGGCATCGATTTCTCGGCCCGCCGTGGCTCCAGTATTTATGCGACGGCCGATGGGATCGTGGCCAGCGCCAAGTATGAGCGGGGCTACGGGTACACCATAAAGATCGACCATGGCAATGGCATCATGACCAAGTACGCCCATAACCAGAAGATGCTGGTCAAGAAGGGCGCCAGGGTGGAGCGCGGCCAGGTGATAGCCGAGCTTGGCAGCTCGGGCCGGTCGACCGCACCGCATGTCCACTATGAGGTCCAGGTCAATGGCGTGCCCCAGAATCCGCTGAACTACATGCTTCCCTCCGACAAGGTCGTCGACTAGCAGTCACCACCGAATTCATAACCCCGGGCAGGCCTGTGTAGCCGGGGGGGTAACCCCTGGGTCGCGTCCCGATTCTTGAATTCAAATTTGGGGTCAGGTACCGGTTCTTGAATTCAAGAACCGGTACCTGACCCCTTTCTTGAATTTGGGGACGGGCTGATGTACAATCCTCGCACTATGAAGGCATATGCGCTTGAGAAGATAAGGGATGAGGCCCGGGCCATCGTGGTAGCCGTCCTGGGCAGTGAAGCCGCCGACCATATACGGGTCGAGTTCCCGCCCCCTGGAATCGGAGCAGACCTGGCCATCCCGCTCTTTCCTCTGGCCAAGGTCCTGAGGCGAAATCCCAATCAGATGGCCTCCGAGGTCGCAGAGAAGGTCGACACATCGGGATCCTATTTCGACCGGATCTCGGCTGCCAAGGGTTTCGTCAACTTCCACTTCGACTGGAAGCTCTGCAATAAGCTCTTCTTCGATGACTTCCTATCGGCGGGAGACACCTACGGCAGCGCGGATATCGGAAGCGGGAAGACCATCGTCATAGACTACTCGGCCCCCAACATAGCCAAGCCCTTCTCGGTGGGCCATCTACGCTCCACCGTGATCGGCCAGGCCCTCTACAATATCCTCAACTTCCTGGGATACACCGTGATAGGGGATAATCACATAGGCGATTGGGGCACCCAGTTCGGGAAGATCCTTGCGGCATACGACCGCTGGGGTGATGAAAAGGCGCTGGAAGAATCTCCCACAAGGGCCCTGCTCGATCTCTATGTCAGGTTCCACGACGAGGTGGAGACCGACCCTTCGCTTCTCATTCCAGCCCGGGAGTGGTTCGCCAGGCTGGAGGTCGGGGATGACAAGGCTACACAGCTCTGGAGCAGGTTCCGGGAACTCTCCCTGAGGGAGTTCGAGCGCATCTATGATCTCCTGGGGGTCAGTTTCGACCACACCCTGGGGGAGAGTTTCTACAATGACAGGTTAAAAGACATCGTAAAGCGGGCTCTCGATTCAGGCGTGGCCGAGTGGAGCACGGTGCCGGATAAGGACGAGACCCCTGGCGCGGGAGACAGTAAGGAAAGAGGCGGCCGGGACGAGAAGGAGAGCGGAGCTGGAGAGAAGCCCCAGGGCTCGACTGGAGCGGCCGGCGTAACCTCAGGGCCCGAAGTGAGCGAAGAGATCGAAGGCGACGAAAAGGTGATCCTGATACCGCTCGCCAGATACGATATCAGCGCTCCCCTGATTCTGCAGAAGAGTGACGGCACCAGCCTCTATGCGACCCGCGAGCTAGCCACGCTGGAGCACAGGGTGGCCGAGTGGGCCCCTCATGAGGTGCTCTATGTGGTCGGCGCCGAGCAGAGCCTCTACTTCACCCAGTTCTTCAAGGCCATCGAACTCCTGGGCATCCAGGCCAGGTGCGTGCACGTCCCCTTCGGGATGATAAGGCTGCCCGAGGGCAGGATGAGCACCCGCAAGGGCCGCGTGATCTTTCTTGAGGACCTCCTCAGGGAAGCCATCGACCGGGCCGGAGAGATCGTCAAGGATCGCGACCTAGCCGATGAAGAAAAGCGGGAGATATCCAGGCTGGTGGGTGTCGGGGCAGTGAAATACGCCGACCTCTCCCAGGACAGGACCAAGGACATCGTCTTTGACTGGAAGAAGATGATGGCATTGGAGGGTAACAGCGGTCCCTATCTGCAGTATGCATACACCCGTGCCGCATCGATAATCAGAAAGTCGGGAGAGGAGCGAAGCGGAGAGGGCGGTAAGCGAGTTTCGTGGGACGGCGACATCCGCGATCTCGATAGCATCGACCCGTCCCAGCTCATAGCGGACGAGGAGACAGCCCTCCTCAGGGAGCTCGCGCGCTTCCCAGAGGTCATAAAGCAGGCCGCCGCCGACTATAAGCCCAACTACATAGCCAACTATCTCTTCTCCTTAAGCCAGGTCTTCAACCGCTTCTATGTGAACTGCGCGGTCCTGAAGGCCGAAACGGCGGCGCTCAAGGACAGCAGGCTGGCCCTGGTCTCGATGACCGCCTATGTGCTCAAGCGGGGCCTGGGGCTTCTCGGCATCGATTGCCCGGAGAAGATGTAAGCCTTGCGGCCCGGAGAAGACCGATGACGGGCAAGCATTACCCCTCTTATCTAAGGCTCTTTGCCGCCGGCAAACTCGATGAACGCATCCAGGCCTCGCGCGAAGCAGCCCGGACCTGCGCCCTCTGTCCCCGCAAGTGCGGCATTGACCGTCTCTCGGGTGACATCGGCTTCTGCCGGGAAGGCCGGCACGCCAGGGTCTCGAGCGCCGGTCCCCATTTCGGGGAGGAGGCGCCGCTGGTCGGGAGCAATGGCTCCGGCACCATCTTCTTCTCGGGATGCAATCTGGGCTGCTGCTTCTGCCAGAACTATGACATAAGCCATCTGGGGCACGGCCGCGAGGTCAGCGCCGCCGAGCTGGCAGACCTGATGCTCGGCCTCGAGAAGACCGGCTGCCACAATATCAACCTGGTGACACCCACCCATTTCGTACCGCAGATCCTCGAGGCCCTGAAAATCGCGATACCGTGGGGCCTGAGCCTTCCCATCGTCTACAATTGCGGGGGCTATGAATCGGTCTATATGCTCAAGCTGCTCGAGGACATTGTGGACATCTATATGCCCGACTTCAAGTTCTGGAGCACACATGATTCCGGCCGCTATCTCGACGCATCAGACTATCCCGGAATCTGCAGGGCGGCCTTGAAGGAGATGCACCGGCAGGTGGGAGACCTCTCGGTTCAGAATGGACTTGCATTGAGGGGCCTGCTTGTGAGACATCTAGTAATGCCGGACAAGCTGGATCAGACGAAGGCCATAATGGAATTCTTGGCCCGGAAGCTCTCGGCCGATACCTTCGTCAATGTGATGGATCAATACCGGCCTTGTTATCATGCCGAGCGCTTCCCCGAGCTGAACCGCCGCCTCACGGCCGGGGAGTTTACGAAGGCCCTGGAAGTGGCCGAGGGGGCGGGCCTCAAGCGGATCTGTCACTGATCCGGGTCGGCCGGATTTGACGATTGCAGCGCCGGACATTCAGCGT
>JASFOL010000261.1:0-3518 GCA_050116545.1 bacterium
GATTCCAGCCCTTTACTATCTCATCTCGGGAAGAAAGAAGAAAGATGACTCGGCCGGAAACTGATACTGGAGGCTTTGACATGAGAAGAACCTCTTTGACATTGACGAAAACCCTGAGACCCGGAGCTCTCCCGTTATGGATGATGGTTCTGGTCATTGTCGGGATGCTGCTTATCCTGGTCCAGGCCGTCCTGGCCGAGACTGTCGATCTGGATGAGTATCTCTCACTGGTGGTCGAGAACAGCAGGGCCTTGAAACTGGCCGACAGGGACCGCTCGATGGCCGAAGCCCGGAAGCGGGAAGCCACGGCCGGCGCGCTTCCCCATATCTTCGCCGAAGCCGGGTATGTCCGAAATTTCACCGATACATACATGTACGTTGACCAGGGAGCCCTGGGAAGCGGGGACGACAGCGGCGACGGCGGCGACGAAGCAGCCACTGGCGGTTCCGACAATCTCAAACTCAAGATCAACCGGTCAAATGAGTTCACGGCGGGCGCGGCACTCAACCAGGTGATCTTCAACCCATCTGTCTTCTATGCCATAAAGGGAGCGAAGCAGTATGAGCAGCTCACGGACTTTGTCTACGATGCCAGCTACCAGACGATCATCACTCGGGCCAAGCGGCTCTTTTACCAGGGCGTCCTCTTCGAGAAGGTCTGGGAAGTCAGGGTATCAACGGAAGACAGCGCCCATGACAACTATCTTGACGTCAAGATGAAATACGACAATGGCGTGGTCTCCGAATTCCAGCTCCTGCAGGCGGAAGTGCGCTGGAAGAACTCCATCCCCGATACCGCCAAGGCCAGGCGGGACTATGAGCTGGTCTTGAATAATCTCAAGACGCTGGCCGGCATACCCGTAAGAGAAGATCTTGGCCTTGCGGTTTCGATGGATGATTATCCCGAGATTCCCGACAGCCTGGACCTCGAGGCGGTGCTCAGCCGCCGGCCGGACTACAATACCCTCCTGATGGAGGAGAATCTGAACGAGACCAATGTCAAGGCCAATAGGTCTGCTTACTTCCCCACCTTGAACGGGAGCCTGCTGGGAGCTTACAGCGCCCAGAGCGACAGGTGGGCGTTTGAGCAGGACAATACGGTCTGGAGCGGGTCCCTGACCCTGTCGATCCCTCTCTTCCTGGGGGGCTCCACCCGCGCCAGGGTGCAGCAGGCCAGGATCGGGCTGGATAAGAGCCGGCTGAGGACCGCCCAGGCCAGGGATGACATCCACAATGAGATTGCCAACATCTATCTGTGGATGAAGGAAGCGCGCAAGCGGATAGAGTCCGCCGAGGCCACCTTGAGAAGCGCGGAGCGCGCTTTCTCGATTGCAGAGACCACCTCAAGGAGCGGGATGACAACCCAGCTGGAACTCAAGGACGCGCGGCTGGATCTTGACGAGGCCAGGCTCAATCGCTACCTGGCGATATTTGACTACCTTTCGGCGTATTTCGAGTGGGAGCGGGCCACCGGCGAAATCGAATCGATACTTCCCCCCGGGGACTGAAAACCGGACCCGGTTCCGCCCGGCCGCTTCGCGGCGGACGAATAACCGGATCCGGTACGGTGAGTGCCCAGCGGCCGGGCTTTTCCCCGTCCGCGTCGCCAGACTATCCTACATTTCCAGACTTGTCTCGATGGTCATGTCCATGGTCATGGGGATCACCATTTCCTGCGGGCCGCTGACGGTCACGGTGGCAGTGGTGAGCATCTTGGAGGTTCCTTTCACATAGACGCCTTCGTCCACCGCGAAGTACCAGGTCTCGGTGCCCTCGGTGGTGCCGTCGAATGTGAGCGGTGCTCCCATCTGCTCGCCGGTGCCGGTCATGGACCCCGTGATCACGGCCTCTACCCTGGCGCATTTCATTCCGCCGATGGTCTCGAAACCGGTGAAGGTGTTCAGGTTCTCGAATGTCATCATCAACTCGGTACCCTGCTCATTGACCGGGAACTCGTCCACGCTCGTCCATGTGTCACCAACCTTGACCGGCATGCCGGGAAGGTCGGGTAGAAATGCAACGAAGTCAGACTGGAGGCTCCGGTCTCCCTGGGGTCCCTGGCTGTACTTGATATCCTCGGCCCCGGAGACGTCTATCTCCTTGCCCATGCGGGTGAACTTCATCATGAAGCTCTTGTCGATCGCGGGAGCGCCGTCGGCGTCGAAGTCTCCCTGGGGGGAGCTCATGCTGGCCATGAGGGACGTTATGGTCACCTCGGCCATAAGATCGGTGCCCTCGGCCTTGGCGGGAGTCATCGTGAAGCTCAGGTTCTTGTCAAAAGACATCTGCATGGCCTGGCCCATTATCTCCATCTCCTGGGCCACGTCCTCCGACTTGGTATAGGCCAGGGTCTTGCCCTCGGGCATTGCATATTCCCAGACCTCGGATTCCTTCTTCCCCTTGCCCGCGCAGCCGGCAAGAACGGCTATCGCCACGAATGCGACAATCAGCATCGCCCAGCTGGTTGTCAATCTTCTTCTCATGATGCTACCTCCTCACGATTGGCCGACTCATGTCGGGCCCGAGTTTCCATCAGATACGGCCCATGATGATCCGGATTCACCGGCACTTGAACCGAATTGATTGACATTGACGGAGTGTATTGTCCCCGGCCCGGTGTGTCAAGGTTTGAACGGGATAATCAGCCTGTACTTCCCGGTCTTCGGGTCGTTTTCTATTCGGTCTACGATCTCGATGTCGAACTCGACCACATCCTGTAGGTTCTTGCTCTCGAGGATCTCGCGCATTCTCTCCCCGATCTTGCCGCATGCTTCGTCCGGGTCTCCCCGGATGACCGATCTCAAGATAAGCCTGTTCCTCTCAGGCTGCTCCACCTGTATCTTCCTCAGGCCCAGCACCATGAACTCGACCATCACCAGCGGGTGTATGAAATCCTGCGTCCCGTCGGGCCTGTCAAACCACAGGAAATCCTCGCTTCTTCCACCTATGCTCTGGATGGTCGGAGACGGCCATGAGCAGCCACATGGCCTTTCATTGAGCACAAGCACGTCGTTCATCTCGTAGCGGATCAGGGGCTGGGTGTAATTGTAGAGGTTGGTGAGAATCATTCTGCCCGGCTTGCCTGCCGGGACGGGGTGCCGTTGCTCATCGACCAGCTGGAAGACATGCCAGTCATCAAAGAGATGAAAGCCCCGGTGGGTGGCGCACTCGGCAGCCATCGCGATCGATTCCGAGGCCGCATAGAAGGCTATGGGTTCGACATCAAAGGCCTTTCTTATGGCCTCCCTTATCTTCGGGGTGAGATGATCGGCGCTGCAAACGATCTTCTTCGGACTGATCTTCAGCCTTCCTGCAATCTGCTCCCTGGCGAGGATATGGACGCCGGAAGAATAGCCGCTTATGCTGTCGGGCTGAAACTCCTGGATCCTGGTCACAATCTCCTCAATGGGGCTGTTGATGTGCAGGGGCAGGAACCTGTACAGGATGCGCGGGGCATGGCCCGCAAGTGAAATCCCGGCGTAGTTGCCGTCGGTCGCCCCGATATATGCCATCCTGAT
>JASFOL010000262.1:0-3510 GCA_050116545.1 bacterium
CTGGGAGATCTTCGGGATCGAGAAGATGAAACTGGCCTCTCCGGCTGTGCCGTACAATGCTCTCTGGCCCTGCAATGACTGCTCGGAGGCATTTGCGGACACGATCGAGATGGGACCGCAGGCCGACAGGAACGGGATCGGGGGGTCTTTCCAGAACGCGTTCTATATTACCGACTTGCGGGACGACATAAACGTGATTCCGCTTTTCAGCACGGCGATAGATACTTCGGGAGAGTGGGTTGACTCTGGAAGTAATTACATAGCAGTGTACGTCCCCGGTGACGATCAGCGGGGACATGCGGCCTATATTGGAGCTCCCGAGTACTGGTTCAATCATGCCAAGATCAAGGATCTCATAAGGAAGCTCCTTGAGGAATTCGGCGAGGAGCCCGTGGGGAATTGATCTGCGGGGATCATGCCGTTTCGGATGAACTCGGAGGAAAGTATGTCTAAGTTGACCAAGAGTCTGTTTCCCGGGATAGCAACAATGCTTCTGCTGATGGTTGGCGTGTGTGCGGCTGGAATCGATCTGGTTCCGCCGGAGGTCGAGGTTGCCGAGGGCGACAGGTTGGTTGACGTTGTCTGGAGGGACTTGTATCCCGAGAGCCTGGTCTCGGTGGAGCCTCCCGTGCTGGGGACGATCTCTTTCCCCTGGGATGGCATGGCCACCCTCAGCTCAGAGGGATTCTATCAGGGCGCGTGTGACTGGACCTATGACTTCCTGGTGTCCGATGTCAGAAACACCATCGAGCTCTCCTGGCAGGAGATCATCGACTGGAAGGAGGGGACGGTGCAGTCCAGGCAGATCGACGTTCCTGACGTGGAGGTATTCCTTGACCTCTCCCACGGGATGCGGGTCAAGGTGGACTCGACCGGCCTGTTTGTGATGGATGCGTCCGGATGGTCCGGACCGTTCCCGGTGTTCCATGGCATCTATCTGGGCGTATACGGGCAACCGGAGGACGTTTCGGTGGATTATACATTTACCTGTGTCTCCGGTGGCGAGCTCACCGGGAGTACGGGCGACATCGAGTTCACCTGGGTGAATGATTTGGACTCCACAGGTTCATTCACGGTAACTCAGGCAGACGAGTCGATAGATGTCGATAGAGGCCTCAAGGTCAAGTTCCCCGAGGGCGCATATGTGACCGATGATGAATTCGCAGTCGAGGTGATGGTCCCGCTGGTCAACGGCGACCGTTTCGCGATCTCGGGTGAGACCTTCGAGGGCTATCTGGTTATCCGCAGGTCGGTGGAGGATGCTGAGGGTCTTTACAAGGTCAGGGCCAATATAAGCAAGTGCGACACTTTCGAGTTTTTCCAGGATGCCGAAGGCAACTATGACCCCTATGGCGACAGGGTCTATTCAGACCGCGGCGTGGTGGGCGACCAGCCCGGCGTCACTCCCGATCCCGATCTTGAGACAGTGCTCAACGGGTTTCCATATGAGTATGCCGTGGTCACCTGGAACTGGTCGGAGGACCATCTGCAGGTCTTGAGCCCCATCACCTGGCATGGCGTGATCCCCTCGGTGCCGCCCGATTCAACGGGCGTGGGCAATGTGACGGTTGTGCCCAATCCATACGTGCTGAGTGCCGGCTGGGAGGTCGATGAATCGAAGCTGCTTTTCGTCAATGTGCCCAGCGACGCCACGATTCGCATCTACGATGCCGCCGGCGGCTACGTCGACACGGTCAGGCCGGCCAGCTACAGCTATGATCAATCCGAGAAGCAGGGTTCGGCCGAATGGGATCTCAGGAATGCTGCGGGCAGCCGGATCGCCAGCGGCATCTATATCTACCACATCGAGTCGCGGCTGGGTGAATCGCTTGGGAGATTCATAGTCGTCAGATAGGATGTGGTCTTCCGATCCCCGCTCCAACCCAGTTTCGCACAGTATGCCTTCTCCGGAGAAAGCGCTGCAAAAGAGGGAGTTCCTGAAATGAAAACCAATTCAGATCGTCTGGTGATGCTGTCGGTCGTGGGCCAGGTATCCAGTCCGACCATGGCAGGTGTGGCCTATAGAATCTCCTCCGCCGGGGAACCGGTCATCCTGCCGGGCACCGGAGGCATCACCTACAATGTGAAGGTTGGACAGAGCGCCTGCGGTTGGGTCGCCGACCATGTCGAGCCCGGAGTCAGCGTCAAGAACCCGAGCCCCGCAGTCGGGAACAGGAGCGCCAATGCGGCACTCAATACGCTTGCCTGCGTGGGTAACCCGGCGACCGTGATAAGCGGCGATGCCAAGGGCGCGACCGGAGTGGTCACAGGGAAACACGGTGGGATCGAGCATGTCCTCATGGATTTCGATCAGGCCGTGCTCGAGAAGCTGGCGATCGGAGACAGGATAATGGTAAGGGCTTTCGGAACCGGCCTCAGGCTTGAGGGTTATGAAGACATCGCTGTAATGAACCTGGACCCCGGCTTGCTGGGCAGGATGAAGGTAAGGGAAGTAAAAGGGAAGGTGGAGGTGGGAGTCACCCACGAGATACCGGCAGCGATGATGGGTTCAGGGATAGGCAAGACCCACTCGCACTCCGGCGACTATGACATCCAGCTCCTTGATGCCAGGAGTGTCGCCAGGCATGGACTCGGCGACATACGCCTCGGCGACATAGTCGCGATCAAGGACGCGGACAATACCTTCGGGAGAATGTACAGGAAGGGAGCCGTGACAATCGGTGTGGTGGTTCACTCCGACTGCGTGATTTCCGGGCACGGTCCCGGCGTGACAACTATCATGTCTCACCCCAAAGGCAAGATCGTGACCAGGCATGATCCAAGGGCCAATATCGCCAGGATACTGGGTATTGGCAGTCACAGAGGTTCAAGGAAAGGAGCCAGAAAGTGAGCGCCAGGGCCGAAGAGATCATCAAACTGATCCCCGAAATCAAGAAGATAAAGGACGATCAGCTCAGGGAAAAGGTGGCGGCGGTGTGGGCCGACGCCATAGAGCTGGGCGGTTGGAAGGCCGGGGACCTGGACGAAATCCCTTTCACCCTGCTGATACCCGACTGCAAGTTCAGCCTGCTGCACCATACGCGCGCGGTCACGCGCACCGCGGTCAACATTGCCGAGAACCTCACCGAGAACTACGGCGACGCTGTCCCAATCGACATGGATATCCTGCTCGCGGGATCCGTGCTTCATGACGTGGGCAAGGTGCTCGAGTATGTCCGTGAGGGCGGCGCCGTGGTCAAGAGCCGGGATGGGAAGCTCCTGAGGCACCCGTTCTCGGGTCAGGGCCTGGCCTATAAGCACGGTCTCCCTTTTGAAGTCCTCCACATGATCGCTTACCACTCCAAGGAAGGCGATCTGGGCAAGCGGACCAACGAGGCGATAATCATCCATCACGCGGACTTCGTGAACTTCGAGCCTCTTCGGGGCTGAGAACCTTGCGGGCGGCGGCGTCGTCACGATGTCACCCGGCTCGGGCGCCGACGCCGTGAGGCCCCCGGCTCAGGATGATCGCTCGTTCCGCTCGCGCTCATATTCGCCGGAAGGCCTCAC
>JASFOL010000263.1:0-3502 GCA_050116545.1 bacterium
CGCCGCCGGTAGGATTCATCAGATAGTGCCTGAAAACGCAATCCACATCGACCGCCGCATTGTTGCAATTCAGGGCATAGATGAAACCGAACCTCTTGTCATTGGCCAGGGTATCAAAGTCCGCGAGAGCGATGAAGGGCGGCGTCCCTTCTGCCGCAGAGGTCCTGAAGGCATCGCCGTGACCGGCGATCACATTGAATGCATATCCATGGTCCAGTGCCTGTATGCAGGTGGTCCTGTTCATGTCCCCGAAGCGCTGGTAGAGCTTCAGGGTGTCATAGTACGCGGGAAGATAGGCGGCCGCGCTGTCGCAGATCACCCCGCCGTCCAGGTAGATGTCGTCACCCGGCGTCCAGTCTTCAGGGAAGATCACCTCTCCCAGGAAGGCGGAGCTGGTGATGAACTCCGGATCCACCTCGGTGACGTAGGAAATGGTCTTGTTCACAAAGATCTGGGCCTCGGCCGGTGTCTTCACCGGGGCCCGGCCAAGAAGCAGATTTGGATAGAAGGTCACCTCATCGGTGAATTCGCCGAATATGTCATTGCCGTCGGCATTCCAGTTGCCGTCAAGATTGGCATAGTAGAGGTCCGTGGGGATGAAGGCCCCGCCATAGTGATTGGTCCACGCATATCGTATGGGAACGATATCCGGCGCACCGCCCATCAAGACATACACGGTGCCCCAGTTCTGGTAGGCGTCCTTCAGGAAGTTCCTCACGCGTTCCGGGCTGTCGCCGCCGGGATATTCCGAATCAATCCAGCTGACAGTCCGGACCACGGTCCTGATTCCGAAGCGGTCGTGCCAGGCCGCCAGGGTCTCGAACTCGCTCACAAGAGCGTCATCCGTAACGATTATGCAGTCGACCACACCACCGTCCATCGTGGGGCTTTCACTCACCCAATCCCTGGAACCCTCGACCAGCCAGTCGCCCTGACCGGCGGCCTCCGTCCCGGCCAGCTCCGCCACGAGTTCGCCGAGATGCCCGTTGAGGATTTCACTCCTTCGACCGACCGTAAGGGCATTCTCGTCCGGGGAGCAGCTGACCCGTACATCCAGGCGCTTCAACATCGAGACCCGGCCTTCCTGATACCGGAAGGGCTTCACCACCGAATTGATCACCCCGTAGCCGAGCAGGTCTCCTGCCACAACGTTTTCAAGTCCGCCCGCATCCTCGGCCATCATTGCCTCGGCCACGCCATCCGATATGGCGCCGACCCTGTAGCCAGTGCCGATTTCCTCCCATTCCTCCCGCAGGACCTCGAACGAGTCCACCTTGTAGCCGCCGGGGATTATCCTGAGGTCGGAGATTTCGCCGAGAGTGGTATTGGGGAAAATACTGCCTTCGACTCCAAGATAGTCATAGCCCTTGAGAGTCCTTACCCGCATATCCTCTCTGTCCCAACCGTATTCCAGGTCGACAGAGTAAGCATAGACTGCGAAAGCGAAAGACAGGAAGAACAACAAGAAGATGCCTGGCGTGCGGGTCAACATGGATGTACACCTCTCATCGATTTGCTACGCTGCTGAATGAAACAGCGCATACCCTCCTAAGGGTCGCGCCTAGCTCGATCTGAAAGGGTACCATGGGAATACCCTTGTGATTTTCCACAAGCATTGTAACATACCCGAAGGCCTAAGTCAAGGCATTCCCGGGGCTTGTGACACGCGCGGCTGAGCGTTTCAGGCAAGCACCGCGGCCCTCAGCCGCCCGGAGCCACGTCCGGCCGGCGGTGGGCCTTCAGGAGAAGCACTATCGCTGACCCGGGGGGCGGGTCGGGTGATAAAAAACACCCGGATCCGGGGATATTGGGCCTGAATGCGCAGCCGGGGCTTTTTCGCCAGGCCGGCCCTAAACCCGGTCTCGAAGCCCCTCGACCACCACCACCAGCGCCTCCTCGAAAGACAGGTGCCCGTCCCAGGTGGAGGCATCATCGGGGTCGAGATCGATGGATGGATCCAGCACCCTGGCCATGGCCAGGGCTTCTTCGAAATCGCCCAGGGCGATCTCGGAGACCGTGTAGCAGTAGCGCACGTCAGAGGTCGAGATATCCGGATCATGCTCGAAGTCATAGTCATTGCCGCTCTCTGAGAGGACATCCTGCGCCCTGCCCGCCGCCTCCGAGTGCATGCCGAGCGCCTGAAACAGGAACGCCTCGCCCGCCAGGCAATCCAGGCGCCGGGGCTGGATTGCGAGAGCATCGTCAAATGCCTTGCGCGAAGAAAGGCTCTCCGGATGGCCGGCTTCAAACCGGTATAGCCTCAGCATGGCCCATCCTATGCCTTCCAGCACATCGACGTTCTCCGGCTCATAGGCATATGCATCGCGGAACTTCTCGAGAGCCTCATCGAAACTGTCCTGCGAGAATAGAGTCCAGCCTTCGTCGACCAGCCCGGGAACAGGGCTCAGGGTCTGGAAAGTCCTGTTTACCGACGTCACTCTCCTGCCGTCCGCGTCTTCCGAGGCGACCGAGAAGTTGTAGGTCTGGAGAGGATTCAGGCCGGTGATCGGGACCGAGTGGCTCACAACCATGGTGGCCGAGCTCACCGAATCGGTGTAGGCGCTGCTCTCACCGTACTTGACGATTGAGTTCGAACTCTTGTCCGTGGTCCAGGTGATTGTGGCTCCCGCCGTGGAAATGCCGGTGGCGGTTGGACCGCTGGTTATCCTGGGAGGTTGAGGCCCGGGGTCGGATCCGCCGCCACCACCACCGCAGGCCAGCATCAAGCATGACAAAGTTACCGCGACAAAAGCGCTTCTCGATTTCACCTTACGCATCATCTCGTACCTCACCCCCTCCTACCTCACCAGGATTACTTTTTCGCTTGCGACCATCGAGCCCGCCTCCGCCCGGAGGAAATAGATGCCGCTCGAGACCGCACTGCCATTTGTGTCCCTTCCGTCCCAGGAAAGCGGAACAGCACCCTCCACGTCACCGCCGAAGATGGTTGCGACCCTCCTGCCCCGCACGTCAAACACCGACACGGTCGTTCTGAGCCCGGGAGGAGCGCTCACTACTATCGAGCAATTCAGGCTGAACGGGTTCGGCTTCGCCCGCGATACCCGAAGGCCGGTTATCGCCACGGACCCCGCCTTACCCAATCCATAGATTCCGGGTTCGGCATCTTCCAGGATGATCCTGCCGTCGGACCTCATCTGGCCCTCGGCCTCAACCCAGCCGCGCCCGCCGTCATACCTGTAAAGCGCGTTTTCACGCGACGCGTCGAGCACCGCCTCAAGCCTGAGGCCCGTGGCGGGGCCGTCGATCACACACAGATTGTATGCAACGGGTCTAATGAGGGCATCGTCGCGGGCCGCGTCAAGATAGTCCGCGTCGACCGGAAGCATCGCCAGCACGCGGGACCCCTGAAGGTCCCCGGCCTCAGCCAGGAGCAAGCCGTCGGCGCTCCTCACCCTCACCGTCTCACCTGTCAGGGTCGAGTATGTGATCACTCTGATCTGGGTACCCACATTGCCATAGGTGTCCGTCCCCGAAACGTGAA
>JASFOL010000264.1:0-3473 GCA_050116545.1 bacterium
CCCCAGCGAGAGACTCCGACTTGTAAGTACCTGGCACCGGTGCAGCCGCCATGGCTGCGGAGGCTACCAGGACAAGTAGTACTGCAATAACCAGCTTCATTGTTTCACCCCCTCAAAAGTCCTCTGTATCCAACGACTCTCAACGATAGATGCTCTTTATAGCACCCCAGGATGAAGTCTCATTGCCGACATCGCACCCGTTGATTATCATCGTGATAGAGCTAACCGTGCCCCAATCTCCGATCATTCCAGGCTGAGCATCGTAACAGAGGCCGGCTGAGCCTTCTTTCATTGCCGGGTAACCCGCGGGCGGCACCCCGTTGACACCATCACTGGCAGCATTGGCTATCGTCAGCTGTATACAGGCCTCACCATAGAGGTCGAAGTAGCCCTGCAACTCAGCGGTGGTGTTGTAGCCCACCTGAACGCCCCCTGAAAACTGGATCACAGTCGTATGGGCATAATAGGTGATGGTCCCGTCATAAAACGCATCCGGGGGCGTGGCCCACGGTCCGGCACCATCCAGCCAGAACTTGCCGTCCATATACTCGGTTCGCCACTTCATGTGCCCGTTGCCGTCTTCGTCGACCGTATCCTCAAGCAATACCGGTGGGGTCTCCAGCACAGTACAAAGGACCTTCCAGTTGGTGCCGAGCGCCATCTCGTCCCACGAGAGCGCGTGCACCGTGTTACCGACCGCTCCCTGATGCCCGCCGATATACGATTCGCTGAAACGGCCCTCCAGCATGTCTCCCCAGGCACTCTTGTAGACGCCTCCCAGCGGCGGCCCTGCAAGGACAGAGCAGACACTAGCAAGAACAAGTACGCATACAATAGCAACTACTCTCTTCAAACCAGTCACCTCCTTTTGAAACCAAATAAATCAACCTTACTCTCAGGAGGGCATACCGACTGTGATACAAACGCCGCCGCAGGCGCAGAGCGCCCCTGGCCGATGTTCCCTCGCAACTTATTCATTCTACCACGGGTAGTTCCTTTGTGTCAAGTGATCATTAGTGTTTCAAGACAATGGGTGTGCATAATAATGCACACGGTGAGAATTCAAAATCCGAGCGGCATGCCACAGCCAAACAGAACCATGGGTATTTCTGGATGTTTCCTACTCACGGCCCTGTTCAACCCTGATCTCCATCCTGCTGAACTGCCTCCGAGCAAGCAGGTAAGAGGCGATTATGGCCGTGACGGCGAAGACCCAGAGACCGAGAGTGCTTCCTGGAAGCGCTTCGGCCGGCTTTCTCACGATGATCCCGGCCGCGGCGGAGAGCTTCCACTCCTGGGTGTATCCCCGGCTGGAGGTCCAGATAAGGGTGAAGAGATACGCCACGCCGCCCAAGGTGAGGACCAGATGTCCGATCTTCATACGGGGATAGCCTCCAGACTCCGTGAGGTTCGTCACAGCAGGGTTCAAGCGGGGCCGGCCGGCCGTCACGGCTTAGCTCCCAGAACTCCAGAGGAACCCGCACATCCAGCTGGCGGTCATAGTACCGCTGCTCATACTCAACCAGCGAGCTTCCGCTGGCTCTGCCCTTGCCCGCGAGCGTTCCCAGGGATAATCCGGCCAGCCCGACAAGAAGTCCCAGCGGCACCAGGTAAGCGAAAACCAGCTTCCTGGAAATCGGCAACGCATCGAGGAGATGAAGCTTGTACCCGCTCGTGATCACCAGGGCGCTCATGGCTACAAATGCCCAGTAGGCGAAGGCCATGTTGCTGAGGCCCTGGTGCTGGTAACCAGCGTTCCGGTAACCGAAGATGAAAAGCACAATGCATATTACCGGCGTGACCCGCCCCCCGACCTCGACACTGCGGGCTTTTTGGATCGGCTGGCCGCTATGCGGCCGGTCTGATAAAAACGGCCTCATACATGGGACCGAAAAGCGGAGCGCTGGTCAGGCGGTGAGATTGCTCGGTGAAGCCGCCCCCGGTGAGTACATCCCTCATGGCCTCAACCGGCACGGCACCGAACTTTACAGTGGGCTCCCGAAGAAAGAGTCTCGCGCCTGGTTTGAGCTTCCGGCAGAGGGCCTTGATGGTGTCCAGCCGGATTGCCTGGTCAATATCGTGCAGGGTGAAGTGGACGAAGGCGGCGTCGCATGAGGAGTCCTCGATGTCAAGCGAGCGGATATCACCCGTTCTGATCTCCACATTGGAATGCTTCCGGAGACGCTTCCGGGCTATTTCCGTCATCTTCTTCGACGGATCCACGCACAGGACCCGGCCGCCTCCCCTGCGGAGAATCCCGGCAATGTGGCGCGTGGCGATCCCGCTGCCTGAGCCCAGCTCCAGCACCGTCTCATCGCCACTCAGGGGAAGGCTCTTTATATAGTTCCGGTATATGGGCAGGATCATGCTGCCCAGACGCGTATTGAGGATGTTATCGAATATCAAGTACATGCGGTCGGGGTTCTCGAAATCCATATCGACCTCCGGCAGATGTGAACTCCAGGTGGCATCATGTCACCATCATCTCGGGTCCCGTCCCGGCGAATTGAATTGAACCCGGCGGTACACCCCGGCCTTCGCCGAGTCGAAGGCCGCAATGGAGCTCAAGACCTCGCCGTCGAAACTGAAGAGCGTAACATTTTCCCAGGCCGATCCCCTGGCCGGGGTCGAGATCCACTCGGGCGCCCAGTAGAATACGCCGGCTCCCCTCCCTTCCGGGACACGGGCTACGATCTCCATGAGGTCCGTGATAAACCTCTCCTGCCCCTCGACAGCGGCGGGATACCCGGCGTGCAGTTGCTCGGGAAGCCCCACTATATTGTGCGTGTCATCGTGCCAGTCCAGGGTCCAGGGATAGGCCGTCTCGGCTATCAATATGTCTTTGGCATAGCGCCGGGCAAGCGTGTCAAGATTGGCTTCCAGTTGGGTCAGGGTTCCATGCCACCACGGATAGAAAGACTGGGCGATAATGTCGAAATCGACGCCCTCCGCGATCAGCTTGTCAAAGAACCGGATGCTTCCGCCCATATCGCCACCGCGGTCTATGTGTATGGCTATCTTCACGGAGTCTCCGGAAACGGTCGCATCGTGAACGCCCCGGATTCCCTCGGCCTGGAGGTCACCGAAACGTTCCCATTGCTGCGGGGTGTCCCACCCATCGCAAACCCGTCCGTCGTCCCAGAGCATCCCGCAGATTATCTCATTGCCGATCTGAACCATGTCGGGGAGCGCATTCCGGGCCTTGAGACCGCCGATCACGTGGCGCGTGTATTCATACACGCTGTCCTTCAGGGCCTGGAAGGTGAGGCCTTCCCAGGCGGCCGGCCGTGACTGATGCCCCGGGTCCGCCCAGGTGTCGGAGTAATGAATGTCGAGCAGCAGGCCCAGGTCCTTCTGCTTTATCCGCTGCGCCATGAGAAGGGTGTTTTCAAGACTGCAATAGGCGCCGGGAGGAGTGTGCCAGACCCTCAGACGGACATAGTTGAAGCCGTGATCCTTGAGAATATCCAGGG
>JASFOL010000265.1:0-3469 GCA_050116545.1 bacterium
GGTCCCATCTTCGCGCGAGGACGCCGAGTCCGGTGCAGGGAGCGTCGATCAGGAGAAAGTCGGCGTCTCTGAAGGCCGGCTGCATTCCATCCGACGCCGCGAAGATCATGCCCTGATGTCCCAGGCGCCGCGCGTTCTTCCGCACAAGAAGAAGCCGGCGGTAGGATGCGTCCGCCGCCAGGACGGTCGCCTTGCCGCCGGTGATTTCATATAGATGGGTGGCCTTGCCGCCCGGCGCGCTGCACAGGTCCACAACTCTGCTCCCCTCCACGGGAGAGAGGATGCGGCCCACCTGGGTGGAGCTGGCATCCTGGACCTGCACCAGGCCGTCACGGTGCACCCGGGTCTTCTCCACCGGGCTCGCGCCCCGCACATAGATATGGTCGGCGCCTCCGAAACCCCTGGAGACGATCTCCGCCCCCCCATCGACAAGCGAAGCTTCAACTTCCCCCGGGGCCGCCCGCAGGCAATTCACCCGGAGCCCGATCGGAGGAATGCGGTTATTGGCCTCGGCGAGCTTCACCACTTCGCCGGCCGTGAACCGCTTGAGCCATCGCCTGATCAGCCAGGGAGGATGCGAGTACACAACCGATATATGCTTGACCGGGTCCTTCTCAAGGTCCGGGAATGAGATCCCATCCCTGTTCCGCAGGTATGCTCTCAGGATCGCGTTCACATAATTGGCCTGATGACGGTCGCCGTATTTCTTGGCCAGCTTCACTCCCTCATTTGTCGCACCGTATTCGGGGACCTTGTCCAGGAACATCACCTGGTAGAGCGAGAGCCTCAGGATATTCAGAATCTCGGCAGATACCACGCGCTTCTTTCTGGAGAGCTGCTTGATCACATGGTCCAGACGGTTCCGCCACTTGATGGTCCCGCTGACCAGGTGCGTGGCGAGCGCGCGCTCCCGGCGTTCAGGATCATGTTCTCTCAAGATCCGCTCCAGCAGCTCATCAGGCTTGGCCCGGCCGGGATACTCGATGAGGACCTTCAGGGCGATTTCACGTGCGGAGGCTGTCACTCTTCTCCTCACAGGATGCGCGGCCCGCCTCCCCCTCCTCTGGCTCCGGGTCTCCCGCCGTGTCGCCGTCCCGCCCGAGGAAGAAGCGGACCGCGCCGGCCACCAGGCCCAGGTCCACGCGCGTGTCCCTGCACGGGCCGAAGGGTCTCTCATTGAGGATGCCGATGACGGGGATGGGGTAGCTGTCCTGAATGCCGCTTGCAAGATCGCGTTCGCAGGCCACCGCCACGATGGCCTTCGGCCTGGTCTCGACGATCACGCGCCTGGCCAGGGTACCGCCCGTGGCTATGGACATCTTGATGCCGTAGGAATCGCAAAGCTTGGTCAAGTCGGCTATCTCGCATTTGCCGCAGCCTGTGCAGTTCCTGACCTCGGCGGTGACCCTGTGAGGGCACTGGAAGTTCTGGAGGCAGTGGGGCAGCAGAAGCAGAAGCCGGTCTCCCCTCACAAGCGGTGAAGCCGCCCTTACCAGGGAATTGTGTATCTCGATGAAGGATCCCCGGACCTCGTCCTCGGATATCCCGAGGGTCTTCCCGATAGCCAGGGCCAGGGGAAACAGGATTCTCACTGTGATGCGCTTGGCGGATATCAGATCACGCTGAAGATAGCTGCTTATCACGATCAGGCCAAGGAGAGCGGCCACACCGAGATACACGGCCAGGAGCGCGAGGCCGACCGCCAGGGGAAGCCCCGAGTGGAACTCTTCCATCCTGGGCTCAATGAGGTACCAGAAGCCCAGCAGCACGATCCCGAGGACCAGCACTCCGAGGAATGACAGGAATATGAAGAGGTTCCTGCCCCGGACGAGTCTACTCTGTCTCGTGGCCAAAGCCATCCCCAACCTTCAGTCTGGAGCCTCTCGCGAAGTCCGCCCCCGCAATCGCCTTCCGGCCCTCGGCCTGAAGCACCGGAAGCCAGACTGCGCCGCGGCCGCATGATACAAGCAAGCCGCGATCGGAATCGATGTCAATCACCTGTCCGGGTTTCGCGCCGCCGGCCGAACTTCCGGCATCACCTGTCCCGAGGCCCGTACCTACTGCATCACCTGTCCCAGCGGCCGCACCGCCGGCAGCACCCTCATCTCCCGGGACCTCATGGGCAAGCCTCGAGGCCTTGACCTTGACCGGCCTGCCCTTGAGCTCGGTGAAAGCGCCAGGCCAGGGCGTCACGCCCCGTATGTGATTGTGAACCTCCGCCGCGGAAAGCTCCCAGCGGATCCGCCTGTCATCTTTGGACAGCTTCGGAGCGTAGTTGGCCAGGCTCTCATCCTGCACGATCCTGCGAGCCTTACCCGCTGCGATCAGGTCGCAGGTTTCGGCCAACACCTCCGCACCCACGGCGGAGAGCCGCCCCAGGAGCTCGCCGGCGGTTTCATCCTCACCGATAGAGACGGGCCTGGATAGGATCATGTCGCCGGTGTCTATGCCTTCATCCATGAAGATGGTGGTAACACCGGTTTCGGTCTCGCCGTTTATGATGGCCCAGTTGGCGGGAGCCACGCCCCGGTACCTGGGAAGGAGCGACGCATGCAGATTGACGCAGCCCAGGCGGGGAATCGCCAGGGCTTTGGGCCTGAAGATCTTCCCATAGGCCACCACCACCATCAGGTCAGGCTCAAGGCCTGAAAGCACCTCGCGGAAGGAGCGCGTGTTGAACTTCTCAGGCGTGTGGACTTCAAGGCCGTGCTCGAGCGCGACTTGCTTGACGGGACACGCCTTGAGCTTGAGCCCGCGGCCGGCCGGCCTGTCCGGCTGGGACACCACGGAAACAACCTGGTGAGCGGTCTTGAGAAGGCTCTCAAGGCATGGAACCGCGAAGGCGGGACTGCCGGCAAAGATCACCCTCATTGCAGGGATCTCAATATCTCCTTGGACTGCTTTTTGATTTCGTTCAGTCTCTTCCTGATCAGGCCGCGCTTCACCCTTCCGATCCTGTCCACGAAGAGAACGCCGTCCAGGTGATCGATCTCATGCGCGAAAGCCCTGGCGCCAATGCCCGAGGCCTCGATCTCCACCTCCCTGCCCTCCCGGTCGATCCCCTTTAGGACCAGGCTCTGGGCGCGCTTCACCCTGGCATAGACCTCCGGTACGCTCAGGCACCCTTCCTCCCCGGCTTCCTCGCCACAGGCCGAGACTATCTCGGGGTTCACCAGCAGTAAGTGGCTTCTCCGGCCGTCCTCATCGATGTCGACCACCACGATCACCCGCTTCAAGACACCGATCTGGGGGGCGGCAAGCCCCAGCCCCCCGGCTTCCTCGACCGTGTCTATCAGTCGCTGGAAGAGCTCCCTTATCTCATCATCGATTTCGGCAACGGGCTCAGATACCTTCCTGAGGACCGGGTCACCGTAGAGCCTGATCTTGTCTGCCGCCATTCAATCACTCGCCTGTTTCGGGCTTCTCCACGCCCGGGTCTTATCGTCTCCGGGCCGTATCGATATACCGG
>JASFOL010000266.1:0-3464 GCA_050116545.1 bacterium
ACTATTCCCGGGCATTGCCGGCCAGGTTAGTTCGATGCTCTTCAAGCATTTCGTGGTCACATTCGATTTCGACAGGAATCTTATGATACTGACGAAGCCGGAAGCGTTTGACGCGGCCGCGGCGGGAACCCCAGTTCCGATGAAGCTGGCCGAGAATGGAGCTTATGTCATCCCGATGACCTTCACGATGCCAGACTCCGAGGAGCTTGAGCTCCAAATGGATATCGACCTGGGCGGGATTTACCCGCTTCACTTCATCGAGAATGAAGCCATGCACATCGTCCGGCCCGAAGGTGCCACCAAAGAGCACCTGGGGTATGGAGCGTCGGGAGAGATCACCGGCTATGTGGGGCGGATTGACGCCGTTCGAATAGGCGGTCATACCCTGATGAACGTGAAGGCGGTCTTTTCAGAGGAAGGCGCGAACGCGGATACAGACATCGTCAAAGCTGGAACCGTCGGGCTGCCGCTCTTCAAGCGGTTCAATCTGACTTTTGATTACTTCAATGGCCTTATGTACTTCAAGCCCAATGCCGGCTTCGGTGATCCTTTTGAGTAATCAGTCCTGACAGCCCTGCCTATTGTGGGGCCGGCTGGCTGCCCGCGTCCCGCTTAAGCTCCTGGAGCTTCTCCATGGCGTCGGCGTTCTCGGGATCAAGCTCCAGCGACCGGGTGTAGCTTTCGATCGCGGCATCCCTTTCGCCGTTGAGCATATAGGCCTCGCCGAGACTGTCATGGGCATCGGCGGACTCGGGATTCATTTCCACGTTCAGCTTGAAGACCTCTATGGCGGCGTCCATCATCTTCCTGCCGATAAGGCCCTGGCCCAGTGAGTTGAACTCGGCTTCATCGAAGTAGAACCGGCCCTCATCGTCGGCCTTGAGTTCCCGATACCTGGCAATCCCCGCCTCGATGCCCGAGCTCAGGATGGCTCTTTTCACCCCATAGGCCGCCGAATGGTCAACATAACGCCGAAGCTCGTCCAGCCTGCTCTGAATCATGGGCTCGGGCCGCCTGGCGAGGAACTCCTCATAATATTCGATCGACCTGTCATAGTCTCCAAGCCGGCGCTGCATCTCGGCCAGTCTTATGTAGCTGTCGAGGTTGTTAGGATAGCGCCTGACAACATACGTGTAGATGGCCTCCGCCTCCTCCGCCCTCATCTTTCGCTGAAGCTCATCGGCCTCCATGATCAGGACGCGTTCGGGGATGTCGATCTCGTATCCATAGTCCAGCGAGAGGGCATCGTAGTATGCCTGGATATCTTCAAGACCGGCCACCTCGACATCTTCGGGCAGGCTGTACTTCTTGAAACACTCCTTGAGCCCCTCCCTCAGGCCGGGCGGAGGGATTGCCCGGTCCATCTCGCCCTGAGGCGGATTATCCACGACCAGGGTGAAACCCGGCCGTCCTCCCTCCTCCACTGTAGCAACAAGCTTCTCGAGATAATCCAGGGTCTCCTCATTGTCGTCCCGGGTGCCCGCGCGTATGAAGAAGAAGGTCTCGAGCGGATCGTCGAGGTGGAAGAAGTCCTCGGAGCGCCTCAGCAGATACTCCCTCACCGACTGGTTCCAGAACGGATTTGTAACTATGTTCACACGGAAGAGACCCGGCCGCTCCATCAGAGTGTACAGAGCGAATGAGGCCCCGGCCTGCGGGCCCAGCAGAATGCGGAAGTCCTTCGTGCGGTACGAGGCGTCGATGAAGGGCATGAGTTCGTCGGTGAAAAACTTGAGGAAGTTCTCGGCGCCGCCTTCCTCGCCGCGACTGCCGACCGGAAGATTGTCCCGGTAGCGGTCGACATTCTTGATGCCGACGATGATCATCCGGGGTATGAGACCGGCCTCCTGAAGCCGGTCGACGATGTGAACCGCCTCCGCGAAGTATCCCCGGACCTGGCCGCCGTAAAGCACATAGAGGACAGGATAGGAAATCTCCGTTTCTTCATATCCCCCGGGCAGGCTGACCAGCAGGGTCCGCTTCTCGCCAAGCACCTGGGAATCCAGTGTCCTGTAGGTGCCGATCGCCACAGGGTCGCCGTCCTCCTGGGCCGGCAGTGAACCGGCAATGGAAAACACCGTGTAAAGCGCAAGTAGGATAATCACGATTCGGGTCCGCGATCCGCTCTTCATTCCTGTCTCCTCCCGGCTGTCACCTGCCTGTTTTCACCTGCCTTGAAGATAATGTCTCACCAGCCTCGCGGCCCTCTTCATTCGCCCGCGGAGCGATTCCCGATGACCCGGATGGAGATGGACCATCGCGGCCGCCCAGAGACTCCAGTATACCTGGAAAGCCACAAGGAAGAGTTCAAGGTGGCGGGCCTGCTCTTCCGGAAGCGGCCGGCGCTCCCTGTAGCCGTCCAGCAGGGCTTCTCTGTACTGAGAATATGCCCTGTCCTCCCGGCAATGCTCCAGGGCAACCGCAAGATCGTAAATCCAGTAGCCGGTGCCTGAGTCATCGAAATCAATCGCGCGCGCTTCTCCTCTGTGGAAGAGCACATTGGCGTCCACCCCGAGATCGCCGTGGATCAGTCCGTAGACATCGGGGCCTTCGCCCCAGGCCGCCATCACCTTTTTCACCCTTCCCGCAACGGCCCTGAAAAACTTCACGTGCGCCGCAGGCATCAGCGCCCAGGCATCCTCAGCAGGGATGCCCGAACCGGCGTCATCCCTGAAAAGTCCGTTCCAGTCATAGCGCCGCTTGGAATGGTCCTTCGGAGGGCGCCACCCGGCCGCATGATTGTGCAGTTCGGCCATCAGCCGCCCCTGGGCCCTGTAATGGCGCACGCCCGCGCCTGCGCCTACCCTTCTTCCCTTCACCCATTTGAGAAGCGAGCAGTGCCGCGCTCCAGGAACTCCGGGTATGGAAACCTTTGTCAGAAGACGGCCCTTGCTTGTGGACACCGGCTCGGGCACCGGGGCCCCGGCATCGCGCCGCAGCGCGGCCAGCCATTTGAGTTCCAGGCCGATAGCGTCGGTAGCCTGATAGCCGGGCTGATGGATCCTGAGCAGATATTGGCCTGTGGTGAACAGGTCGCGTGAATCCCGGCGGTCGCGCGGCCTGCAGCTTGCTTTACGAGCGCAGGCTTCATCCCGGTGGCCGGAATTATCCCTGTGACCGGCCCCGACAATGCGGAACACGGTGTTTCCGGCGTGCCTGAGAAACAGGATCCGGTCTGCCTCCAGACCGTATTCCTCGATGGCGGCCTGCGCGACAAGCCTCATCCTTCGAAGCCGGCCCAGGCGGGTCAGCGTTTCAAACGGTTTCATCTCAAGTGGCTTTCTTCGGTCCTTTACTTCTAACTTAACCGCCGGCGGCCGGGCAGCCATCTCCGGACTCTTCTGCAATATGCGACATATTCCTCCCCGAATCTCCGCCTCAAGACGGGCTCTTCATAGAGCACAATGAAGAGGTGGGACACGAGAAATAACACCACGGTGTATCCGAGGAGGCTCAATGATCTG
>JASFOL010000267.1:0-3454 GCA_050116545.1 bacterium
CTATGCTGCTGCCGAGCCTCACGACTTCAGGGTCGGAATTGATCAGGGCCACAAGCTCATCCGGAAAGACCATGAATACGGTCCCGATGAAGAGGGTGTACAGAAAGCCCATCTTCAGGGAGGAATGGCCGCTCCTTATCGCCTTGGGCAGTTCATCCGATCCGATGTACTGGCCCACCAGCGTGGTGGACGCTATCGAAAGCCCGAAGACCGGCATGAAGGAGAGATGCATCAGCCTGAGGGCCGCCTCATGGCCGGCAAGCTGCGCGATCCCCATCCGGGCAATCAGGGCGGAGAAAACTATGAAACTTCCCATGTCGAGCATCCACTGGAGCCCGATGGGTCCCCCCACCTTCGCCAGCCGCTTCAGGGCATCCACCTTGAGTCTCCACTCGGACCTTATACCGTACAGGACTGCTCTCTTGTGGGCGAGGAACACCACGAAGAACAGGGCCGCGCCTACACCGTTTGCGAACACGGTTGCGATGGCCGCCCCCTGGGTCTCCAGCCTCGGGAAGCCCAACTTGCCGAATATCAGGACATAGTCCCCGGCGATATTGATGACATTGGCCACAAGCGTGATCTTGAGCGGGGTCCTCGTGTCCCCGAGGCCTCTGAGGAAGGCCGAGAAGCACATCCACAGGACGATGAAGGCCCCCCCACGCATCCTCAGGCCCAGATATGCCGAGCCAATCCGCTGTATACTGGCCTCGGGACCGACAAATCGGAAGATGTCCCCGCTGAACTCGCTTAGGAGGAAGAGAATCGCCCCTGAGGCGATGGCGATATAGATGCCCTGCCAGGTCATTGTGCCGATATGGCGATACCGCTTGGCCCCGTAGTCCTGAGCCACGAAGACATTGACCCCGTTGACCATACCATTGAAGAAGGAGTAGAGGCCCCAGACCATGGTGCCTGCGAAGCCGACTCCCGCCAGCTCGGCAGCCCCGAGCCGTCCGACCATGACGGCATCGGTGAAACTCATGATTGTCTGGCTGAACATGGTGAGGATCGCCGGATAGGCCACATGCCACACCTCGGCATAGCCGCCCTGGCGATGATCCTCGAATACCTTTCTTTCCATAATCGGGTACCCTGCTGGGTCAATCCTGCCGGCTGAGAATACGAGGGCTCAATAGACCGGGACCTTAGCGTACTAATCTCACCAAAATCCCGCCGCCTGTCAACGGAATTACCGGAGGAGGGCAAAGAAGGGGAAAGCGGCCTCTCTTGCCTTTGACGCGGCTCTCTTGCGTTTGAGTCGGTTCTTTCCTTTGCTTGCGCTGTCCGAGGTTTCCCGAGCCCTATTGATTGCCGGAAGCCTTTTTGGTAAATTCGGGTGATGCGCAAGACAATCAACCCAGTCGTTCGGAGGAGAACAATGACAGTCGAGATCAAGGGAGACGGCCTCAGGATTGAGGATGTTCACGAGGTCGGAAGGAATCGTGCCCGGGTGAAGCTTGCCGCGAAGGCACGCAAGGCCGTCGCCAAGTGCAGGAAGACCGTGGAGGAACTTGTCGCCGAGGGCCAGCTGATATACGGCGTGACCACCGGTATAGGGGAGCTTGCCAGAGTGCATGTGCCTGTCGACGTGAGCCGCGAGCTACAGAAGCGGATCATCTACAGCCATTCGGCGGGCGTCGGCGAGTTTTTCGATGAAGACGAAGTGCGCGGCGCCATGCTCCTGAGGGCCAATGTCCTGGCGAAAGGTTATTCCGCCGTCAGGCTGAGCACCCTGGAGACCCTGATCAAGATGCTCAATCGCGACGTGTATCCGGCGATCAATACCAAGGGCTCAGTCGGTACGAGCGGCGATCTCTCTCCGCTCTCTCAGATGGCTGAGGTGGTGATGGGCGAGGGCAGGGCCTTCTACAAGGGCAAGGTGATTCCCGGCGGCAAGGCGCTGGAGAAGGCCAAGATCAAGCCGGTCAAACTTCACTACAAGGAAGGCCTGGGCCTGATAAACGGCACCCAGATGTTCACCTCCTCCGGAGCCCTGCGGCTCTATGACTCGATACGGCTCATGAAGACCGCGATCATCGCAAGCGCGATGTCGGCCGATGCCCTGCGCACCCCGTTGAGAGGATACGATAAGAGGGTTCATGAGATAAGACCATACAATGGCCAGAACGCCGTCGCCCAGAACATGAGGAAGCTCCTGAGGGGCAGCCGGATGGCCGGCAGGATGAGCAAGAAGGTGCAGGACGCTTACAGCCTGCGCTGCATCCCGCAGGTGTTCGGCCCGTCGGTCGATGCCCTGGAGTATGCGCGCGGCCAGATAGAGACCGAGATGAACTCGGTGATCGACAATCCGCTCTTCTTCCCCAAGGACAGGGCCCAGCTCTCATGCGGCAATTTTCACGGCCAGCCCGTGGCGATGGCCCTGGATCTCCTGGGTATAGCGATGAGCGAGGTGGGAGGCCTCTCCGAGCGCCATATAAACCGCCTGATGAACCCCAGCCTCAACCTCGGCCTGCCCGCATTCCTCGTGAAGGGCGAGGGCCTGAACTCAGGCTTGATGGTTGCCCAGTACACCGCGGCCGCCCTGTGTTCGGAGAACAAGCTGCTGGCCCATCCGGCGATCGTGGACAATTTCAGCATGGCAGCCGACCAGGAAGACCATATCTGCATGGGACCGCTGGCGGCCAGCAAGCTCAAGGACATCGTCTGGAACGTGACCAATATTCTGGCCATCGAAATGATGTCGGCGGCCCAGGCCATTTACTTCCTGGACGAGAAACCCGGCGCGGGAGTCGAGCCGGCCTATGCGGAGATTCGCAAAGTGGTCAAGCCGCTCAAGCAGGACAGGGTGCTCTGGCCGGACATCCAGGCGATCGCGGAGAAGATTGCCAACTGGGACATCCTCAACGCTGTGGAGGACCGGGTGGGCAAGATCGACCTGGTCTGGCGGAAGCGCTGATACCGGGTGCCTGGCTGTTCCGGAAATTGGCTGACAGGACAGACCGAAGTCATATGGGTATTGCCAACAGGGAGGTTGTATGACAACACGACTTGGCAGGGCAGGGTGGATTGTGATGGGAATCTGCGTGCTTGCGGGCTTATCCTGCGGAAAAGACAAGGCAACGAATCCGACCCCCGATCCTGAGGCCTTCAGTGTGGAAGCCGAGAGCTACACTGTGAGTCACAATATCGGAGGCGAGGACATCGGGCTGGCATACTGTTCGGGGGCAAGCGGAAAGTATGTGGTAACCGGCCTGGATGTCGAAGATGAGTGGATCGAGATCATGGTCTCCGTTCCGGAGGCCGGTCTCTATGATGTCAACATGCGATACCAGGCCTACCCGGAAGTGGTCATAGCCGTGAAGCTGGTGACCGAGGACTGCGGCGGAGAGGAGGAGCCGGGATTCACGCTTGACCAGGGCGGAGGCGTGGGCTGAGGCCGCCCCATCTATGACGCTGCCGGGAGCAGCTCAATCCAGCTCAGCAAGGGCGA
>JASFOL010000268.1:0-3436 GCA_050116545.1 bacterium
GAGGCCGCCCGAGATCGCGATGATTGTCACCGGCCAGAACTTGAACTCATGCCAGACCCCGACAATCACAAGCGCGGGGATGGTGAAGATGATGCCCGCGGCCAGCGACTCGCCCGCCGAGGCGATGGTCTGCACGATGTTGTTCTCAAGGATGGTTCCCCGCCTGAAGATCCCCCTCAGGATTCCCATCGAGATCACCGCGGCGGGAATGGAAGCCGTGACGGTCATGCCTGCATAGAGACCCGCATAGGTATTGGCGGCCGTCATTATTGTGCCCAGCACCACTCCCAGGATGACCGCAGCTATCGTGAACTCAGCGATCGATTTTTCGGGCGGCACAAAGGGCACGAACTTCTTCTGGTCTTCCATCGTTTCCTCCTTAGGGCCTGTGCATCACTCGGAGCCTGTGCATCACTCGAAGCCGTCGCACAACCTCAAGCCGGTCTGATCTCCGGCGGCGCATCAACGCTATCAGCCTATCGCTTCCTGCAGTACCTTCCCCAGCCTCTTCATGCCCTCGACTATCTTCTCCGGCTGGGCATTAGAGAAGTTGAGTCTCATAGTGTTTAATCCGGTCTCATCCGGATAGAAGACCGTTCCGGGTACGAAAGCCACCTTGTTCTCGACAGCCTTCTCCAGGAGCTCCATGGTGTTCACATGCTCCGGGGTCTGGACCCACATGAACAGCCCGCCCTCGGGCCTGGTCCAGGTCACTCCCGGAGGGAAGTGCTCTTCCATCAGAGTTGTCATCAGGTGCCTGCGCTCGCCGTATACCTTCCTGATCTCCCTGGCGTGGGCCTTCAGGATCCCGCGCTTCATGATGTCATGGGTGATCATCTGGACCAGGGTGCTGGTGTGAAGATCGGTGCTCTGCTTGGCAAGCACCAGCTGTCCGATGATGGCCTCGGGGGCCACCACCCAGCCCAGCCTGATGCCGGGGGCAAGAATCTTGGAGAAGGTGCTCAAGTAAATGACATTCTGTTTGTGAAGCGTGACGATGGGCGGCAGGTCCTCGCCCTCGAAACGGAGCTCTCCGTAGGGATCGTCCTCGACCAGCGGCGTACCATACTTCGCGGCCAGCTCCACGAGCTTCTTGCGGCGCTCAAGAGAGAGCGTCACACCCATAGGGTTATGGAAATTGGGGAGGATATAGATGAACTTGGGGTTCTCGGTCTTCAGGACCGCCTCAAGGGCATCCATGTTCATCCCCTCGTCATCGACAGGGACACCGATTATCCTGGGGCGATACACTCTCCAGGCCTGAAGCGCGCCCAGATACGTGGGCTTGCCCGTCACTATGACATCCCCATTGCCTATGAAGACCCTTCCGATAAGATCCAGCGCCTGCTGCGAGCCATTTGTGAGCATGATATTGGTGGGTGCGGCCTCAACGCCATACCTGCCCATTCGATCGGCGAGCGCCTCCTTAAGCGGCCCATAGCCCTCGGTCAGGCTGTACTGGAGCGCGCGCTGTCCGTCGGTTCTGAGGACGTGGGCGCAGGCCTCCTCGAAGGCCCTTATGGGGAAGAGCTCGGGAGCGGGAAGCCCGCCGGCAAAAGAGATCATATCGGGCATCTGGGTGAACTTGAGGATCTCGCGGATAATCGAAGAGCTCATCATCTTACAGCGGTCGCAAAACTTGTCGTCCCACTCGGTGGTAACGTCGGTCATCAGGGGATCGACCGGGTATCTGGCTTCCATATCAGGCACCTCCTGGCCGGGGTAGAACAGAGTCATTTCCAACCAAAGAGCATATCTCAAAACCGCCTCCAGTCAAGGGCTTTCGGGGTTGGGGGGTGGAGGAAATCCGCTTCACCCCCGCGCCTGGATCGGCTACAATCTGCGGCCGGAGTCTGAAGACTCCACAGTCAATGGATCATACGTGATTCGGATCGAAAGCTGCGGGAGGTCTGGAATGAAAGGAAGATTCTCAGCGTTCATCGCGCCATGCCTGATTCTGTTTGGTCTCACGGTTCTTTGTGTTTTCTCACCGGCAGAGGTCTCGGCCCACACGGACCATCATGAAGCCCCGGCTGAAGAGATCACCGGGTTTATCCCGCGGCACATCATCGTGGATACAGACATGGGCCTTGATGATATCAGGGCAATCTTCGCGCTGCTGGCGGATTCGACCGTGAGCATCGATGCATTCGTGACGGTCGGCGGATCCGCCGCGCCGGGAAAAGGCGCCGACAATCTCGCCGGGCTTCTCGAGACCTGCGGTTCGGCTTCTATTCCCGTCTTCAGGGGGAGCGAGGCGGCCGGGGCCCAGCCACCCCCGTGGAGACAGACAGCAAACACGGTCGGCGGGACTCCGTTCCCTCCGCCCCGGGAAATAGGCGTGGTGCCCATGGACCCGGATGACCTGGTGGCTCTGATGACGGAGGCCGCTGAGATCCGCCCCGACGAAGCGCATGCCGAGGAGATCCGGGCCCGCGGACTCGACTACCTTGCGCTCGGCCCGCTCACCAATCTTGCCCTGCTGGAGCACATCGGCGCCCTTGGTCACTTCGACGACCCCGGACCCATTCGCACCGTGTGGATTCCGGCCGAAGCAGAGGACCTGCACCTGACCGACTGGAATCTGCTCTACGATCCCGAAGCCTCCCGTCTCGTATTTGACCACGCCGAGGAGATCGTGATCATAGATATCTCCGGCGCCGGGGACATCGACGGTCCGGGCTTTCTCTCCTCCCTGGACGGCGCCTCCTGCGCCAATTCGTGGATCGACAGGATTTTCAACCGGCCGGGAGAGAGCCGTGGCCACGTGTTCCTCTACGATGACCTGGCTGCGGCCGCCTTCCTGAAGCCTGCTCTCCTCAAGTCGGACACCACCGCTTACAGGCTGTTCGAGGATGGTGAAGGAGGCTACAGGCTGGTTCCCCATGCCGGGGGCAAAGTCCGTGTAGTCAGGCTGACGGAAGTCGATGGAGCCCTTGCTGCGCTCGAAGACCTCTGGGCGAGCGGCCCGCGTAAGCAGCACCCCCACGATCATGGACAGGCGATCCCTGTGGTAGACCTCTTGAGGACCTTTCACGGCCATCTCGGTCCATATGTCGTGATCGGCTACCGCATGGGTAAGATCGCCCTCGAGGAGCTGGGCTCGGAGGGCCACTTCGGAATCTCCGCCGAGGTTCATTCGCCGCTTAAGACCCCGAGGTCCTGTCTCATAGACGGCGTACAGCTGGGCAGCGGCTGCACCCTGGGCAAGGGGAACATCAGGGTTGAGGAAGCGCCGGAACCAGCCTGGGCGGTCTTCAGATCGGATCGAGGCCGGGAAGTGACCATAAGGCTCCGGCCTGAGATCCCGCAGCTTGTGACCGATCTGGTCAACAAGAACGGGGTGGAAGCGGCGGGCCGGGCGTTTCTTGATATTCCCGCTGACAGCCTCTACGACATCAGATAGTCCCTGGGATTCAGGCCCAGGTCCTTGCAG
>JASFOL010000269.1:0-3418 GCA_050116545.1 bacterium
CCAGCTCGCCCGAAATATCCTGCATTGCCTTGAGCCCCGTCCCCACAAATTCCTCAAGACTGATGCCGAATTCCTCGCATGATCTTATCTGGTCACGGTCGGCCCCGGCGGCGAAGCGCTTCTCCTTGAACCGCTTCAAGACAAATTCAGTCGAGACCTCGCCAAGTCTCTTGCTCGGATGCATCAGGGCCGCGGCCACAATCAGGCCTGTGAGGGGGTCGGCGGCATACAGCGCCTTGTCCATATTGCTCAGCCGGGCCACGTGCCCGACGTGGGACTCAACGGCATAGGTCACTTCATCCTCGATCCCCAGGTCTTTGAGGTAAGCCGCGCCGACCTTGCCGTGGCGCTCAGGATCCTTGACGGTTTCATCGTAGTCCAGATCGTGAACCAGTCCCACGAACCCCCACTTCTCAACATCTTCACCCAACTTCCCTGCGAGCGCCCGCATCACGGCCTCGACCGCAAGCATATGCTTGACGAGTCGGTCATTCTTCACCTTGGATTCCACCAGCTCAAGGGCCTGGTCTCTGTTCAAGGGTCTCTCCTTTCCATGAGGCTCTACACTGAACGTTTCGATCCCTATGAGATATCAGATCACGCTGCAGACCATCAGGACTACAAGTCTATACCACTTCCGGTCTATATGATAACAGTTTTGCCTTTTGCCAGAGAACGCACCGCATCCACCCAGATTCGCCACTCGCCTGAAGAATCGCCACCTAACACGCGCTTGAAGGCCATGTCCCGGGCCTGGAGCATCATGTCGGTGTCCTCGGGAAGGCGCGCGAACCTGAGGTCCGGGATGCCATGCTGTCTGGTTCCTACGATATCACCCGGTCCCCGGAGCAAGAGGTCCTTCTCCGCTATCTCGAACCCGTCGAAACTGGCTTCCAGCACCTTGACGCGTTCGGCGGCCCGGTCGACGGCTCCTTCCGACACAATGAAGAAGGAAGACGAGTCGGAGCTCCCCCTCGCCACCCGTCCGCGCATCTGATGAAGCTGGCTGAGCCCGAAGCGGTCGGCCTGATCCACCACAAGCAGCGTGGCCGATGGAATGTCCATGCCGACTTCGATGACGGTGGTCGTAACCAGCATCGCTATCCTGTCGTTGCGGAAATCGTCAATCAACCGCACCCTCTCATCGTGGGGGGTGCGGCCCGTGAGTACTGCCACTCGTCTGCCCGTGGGAAGATGCTTTCTTATCTTCCTGCTCGCCGTGCCCACATCCATCAGCCCGGCATCGCTCTTGTCCACAGAGGGACAGACATAGAAACCCTTTATGCCCTTCTCCACCCTGGAGCCTATCTCCCCGAGGAGACTCTCTCTCCGGGACTCGGTGATGCATCTGGAGACATGTTCTCCCCGGCCCGGGGGCATCTCACCGATCGTGGTGACATCCAGATCGCCATAAGCCGTGAGTGCCAGGGTGCGCGGAATGGGTGTCGCGCTCACCACCAGGGCATCCGCACCGGGCGCCTTGTTAAGGAGCGCCGTTCGCTGAAGCACCCCGAACCTCTGCTCCTCGTCCACTATGACGAGACGGAGGTTCTTGAAGCGTGCCCGCTCCCCCATCAGGGTATGGGTGCCCACCGCCACACTGACGGCGCCCGAGTGAAGGCCGCTCTCGGTCCGGGCCCTTTCGGCCGGCTCCGTGCTTCCGGTAATGAGGCGGGTCTCGAGGCCGAAGGGTTCCATGAAACCCTTGAAGGTGGCGAAGTGCTGCTCGGCCAGAAGTTCGGTGGGACACATGAGCGCCACCTGGCCGCCGGCTTCACAGACCACCGCGGCGGCAAGGGCTGCGACCACGGTCTTGCCGCAGCCCACATCGCCCTGTATGAGTCTCCGCATGGGATGCGGGCTTCCAATATCGTCCAGTATAGTCTCAAGAGCTTCAGCCTGTGATGAGGTCAGCCGGAAAGGAAGCTCCCCGGTGAACTGCTTTACAGCCTCTTGGGTCCGCCACTTGGGGGAATCGCTCTCGCTACGTTCAAGCCTGGAGAGCGCAAACAGGGTCTGAAAGACAAGGACCTCGTCAAATGCCAGCCTTCTGCGCGCCACCTCGGCCTGGGAGATGTGCGCAGGGAAGTGAAGATTCTCCAGGGCATAGGCGAGAGGCGCAAGGCCCTGCTCTTCACGCATCGAATTCGGCAGGCAGTCGGACACATACTCCAGATAGTGGTCCAGGGCATAGCGCGAGAGAGTCCTCAACTGCTTCTGGCCGATGCCCGGCCGCCTTGGATAGACCGGCACGATCCGTCCCGTGTGAAGGAGGTCCGAATCCACCTCCTCGTACTCGGGATGGACCATGGACCGGCCGAAGCGATCAACCCGGCTCTTGCCGCTGAAGACAAAAGACAGGCCGGGACGGAACACATTCTTAAGATAGGCCTGGTTGAACCAGACGCAGCGCATCTTGCCCGTATCATCCTCCAGGTGGACGATAAATAGGCGCCTGCGTTTGACCAGCCTGGATTCGCTGCGGATCACGGTGCCGACAACGGTCTGCTCCTCTCCGTTGCGCAGATCTTCGATCCCGGAGAAGGTGCTGCGGTCGATATAGCGGCGCGGGGGGAAAACGAGAAGATCTCCCACGGTTGCTATTCCTAGCCCCCGCAGGAGATCTTCGCGCTTGGAGCCTACACCTGGAAGCGCCCTTATGCCGGCGCCCAAATGCCCCGGCGCTTCGCTTCTACTCTGACTTTTGCTCACCGAAGAGCTCATTGAGCTCCTTCACCAGAGGTTCCGGGTCAATGCCATGCATCCTGGCGCCCTGCTCGAGCGATTCCTGGGTCGCCCCCATACATGCGACGCATCCCATATTGTGTTTCATCAGAACCTGAATCGCATCCGGATGAGCCTTGAGCACCTCTTCAATGACTGTGTCTTTGGTTATCTGCATCTTGACCTCCGTCTCTTGCACATTCTCTGCCTCAAGTGCCTCAACTTATCACCTTGAGGCTGCTATTGTCAACCTTCTCCCCCGCCATAACTTCCACCCCTCCTTAAGTTTGATGCATTTCCGGGCCTCCGGTATCGGCGAAGATTGCAGGGGCCGGGACCGGGGCAAGCCCCCGGAATACCTGGCTCCGGAGCCTCAGGCGCCTGGAGGATAAGATCTCACCGGAGCTGCCTGTGGCGGAAACAAGTGACCAGGTGGTCATTCACCATGCCCGCGGCCTGCATGAAAGCATAGCAGATGGTCGGTCCCACAAAGCTGAAACCCCGGCTCTTGAGATCCTTGCTCATCGCCTTCGACTCGGCCGTCTCCGCGGGAATCTGCTTCAAGGTTCGCCAGCGGTTCTGCTTGGGCTTTCCGCCTACGAAGCGCCAGATATAGGTGTCGAAGCTCCCGAACTCCTTCTGGATCTCGAGGAAGGCCCTGGCATTCTTGACGGCGCTTTCCACCTTGAGGCGA
>JASFOL010000270.1:0-3415 GCA_050116545.1 bacterium
CCTTATGGTCCGAATCGCCTCGTCCTGGAGAATGCTGTCACGCCGGACTTCGTCCGCCCCCGACAGCCTCAGTCTCAGATCGTCTGAAAACAGGCTGTCGCTCGACAGGGGATATGCTCCCCCGCTTGCCAGATGATTGCCCTTGTAGAGATTGCTTCCGACCAGGGTGCTTGTCGGGATAGGCTTCCCCATGTCCCGGTTGTTCCTGATCACCCAGGGAAGCAAGGTCACCACGAAAGCCAGAGCCAGGATCAGGAAACCCGTCCAGGCCCTTCGCCTCGTGATCAGAGCGATGACGAAGAGGGCGGCGGGAAGGAACAGCAAACCGGGCCTTATCAATGAAGAGAGGCCCAGGGCTATGCCCGAGACCAGGTAGAGCGGACGGCCCCTGCCCTTGAGCGCGAGCACGGCGGTTACCGCGAAGAAAACCAGGAAGAAGGTGTACAGGGTCTCGGTCAGAATATAGGTCGTGCTCAGTATGGCCGGCGGGTACAGAGCATATGCCAGGGTCGACAGCAACCCGACGGCCCTGGAACCGAACAAGAGAACCGCCAGGAGAAACACCAGGTATGCGGTCAAAACGTCAATTGCCGCCTGGGAGTACCTCACCCGGTTGAAGTCTCTGCCGAACACCTTGAAGACCGAGGCGATGAAGAGAGGATAGCCGGGGGTGCGCTTGGCAGTGGGGGGCAGGTCCTCTCCGTAGGCATACCCGTTTCCGGAGACGATATTGTCGGCTATGACATAGTAGGTGGGTGCGTCGCTCTCCTCCGCGGATCTCGGAACCTGCTGAGGATCATCGATGGCCAGGATCGCCCCGATGCGAAGCGCCAGCGCCGCTGCCAGTATTACGAGAAGCCATTTGCCGCTTCTGTCCATTCCCAGGAGACCCTCCGCCTGTCCGGCGAATGGTAGCAGAAAACCCCACCGCAGGAACCAGCAAAATCAGATCGAGAGGTGCCGAGACTATCGTAGCGGACGGTGACCGGTCAGCCGGAGGCCGCGGCACCGCCGTCGGTCTATCCACCCTGAAGGTCGAGGTACCAGACCAGCATCACCTCGTGGGCCACCTGCGGGTGACCCGCATAAGCATAGCGGTTGATCTCTCCAAGGCGGCAGCCCATCCCGGAATAGAAGCGGCAGGCGGGGACATTCACGTTCTGCGTCTCGATCTTCAAGAGCCTGCAGTTTCTGGCGCGCGCCCATTTTACCGCATGCTCAAACAGCCGTGCCCCTATTCCGCTGCGGCGGGCTTCGGGCCGGACCCTAATGTCCCAGAGCACCGCCATATCCCGCCGGCCGCACAGCATGTGGATGCCGGCGCTGTCGTATACCGCGGCGGCCGCGCCCACGGGGCGATCTCCGTCAAGCGCCAGGAAGAAGCCAAAGTTCTCGAGGTCGAACTTCTCCGGCCAGCCGAGAGGGCCGCCGTCGGGGTGGGCATCATAGTCCTTGATATAGGCGGGAGCGATCTGAACCTCCTTCAGGGCGGCGCCGCCCAGTCCGCCGTCCAGAAGATCTAGCTTCAGGATCGATTCCACCCGGAAGGCAATGGGCACATCGGCATAGTCCCGCAGCCTGTCCGGACCTACATCCGCGATCTCCAGAGCCAAACCGTCAAGCACCTTCCCTGGCCTTTCGGCGTTCGCTGACTATCTCTTCGGCGATCGCAAACGGAACGGCCTCATAACGGTCGAAGTGCATCGAGAACTCGGCCCGGCCGCTTGTTATGTTCCGGATCTCCGAGGCATAGCCGAACATCTCCGCCAGGGGCACCCGGGAACCCAGGATAGCGGTCTTGCCCTTGGCCTCCATGCGAACGATCCTGCCGCGCCTAGCGCAAATGCTGGAAGTGACGGCGCCGGTGTAATCATCCGGACCGACCACCTCGACATCCATGATGGGCTCCAGAAGCTCCAGTCCGGCCTTCCTGCATGCTTCCCGAAATCCGGTTGCGGCACACAGGCGAAAGGCATGTTCCGAGGAGTCGACTTCATGCGCCGACCCGTCGAGCAGCATCACCCGGATGTCCACCATCGGAAAGCCCGCATAGGGGCCCTCGGTCATGGCATCGACTATCCCGCGCTCCACCGCCGGAATGAACTCTCTGGGGATCCGGCCTCCCACCACCTTGTTTTCGAAGTGGAATCCGGAACCCGGAGCCGCGGGCTCAACCTGCATCACAACATGGGCATACTGGCCGTGCCCGCCGGTCTGCTTGGAGTGCTTATAGCTGTGTTCGACCGAACCCAGCAGGGTCTCCCTGTAAGCCACCTGGGGCTTCCCCACCACGACGCCGACACCGAATTCACGCTTCATCCGGTCTATGATCACCTCAATGTGAAGCTCGCCCATTCCTGAAATGATCACCTCGCTGGTCTCGGGATCGGTCTTGACCACGAAGGTGGGGTCTTCCTCGGCCAGCCGCGAAAGCGCCCTGCCCAGCTTGTCGCTGTCGGGCCGGCTCTCGGGCTTGACCGCAACGTCTATGACAGGCGCCGGAAACTCGATGGTCTCCAGAAGAATCGGCTGGTCCTGCTGGCATAATGTATCGCCGGTCTGGGTTTCCGACAGGCCCACCACGGCCCCCACGTCCCCGGCATGGAGCGCTTCAATCGACTCCCGCTTATTGGCATGCATTTCAAAGAGCCTGCCCACGCGCTGTGTCTCATCGCGGCTGGAGTTGTATATCACATCGCCCGCCTTGAGAATGCCGGAGTACACACGGACATACGTGAGCTTGCCCATGTGCTTGTCCGCCTGTATCTTGAAAGCGATTGCCGCCAGCGGGGCATCGTCGCTCGGATGTCTCAGGATTTCCCCCCCGGCCTCGTCATGCGTGCCGATCACCGGAGGAAGGTCTACCGGGGACGGCAGATAGTCTATGATGGCGTCGAGCAGCCGGCGGACTCCCTTGTTTCTCAAGGCAGCGCCGCACAGCACCGGGATTATGCGCCCGTCGATGGTTGCCTTGCGCATCGCCCGGACCGCCTCGTCGCGCCCCGGGGTCTTACCCTCGATGAACTTCTCCATCAGGGTGTCGTCCTCTTCGCTGATGCGCTCTATCATAATTCGCTCGGCCTCGCGCGACGCTTCCAGCAGTTCGGCCGGGATCGCCTCCTCCCTGATCGCGGTCCCGTCCGGGCCGTCATCATAGTAGACCGCCTTCATGTCCACGAGGTCTATGATTCCCTCGAAATCGGCCTCGGCCCCGATGGGGATCACCACCGGCACCGCATTGGCTCCAAGCGTGTTCTTGATCTCCTCGACCACCGCTTCGAAGTCCGCGCCTGAGCGGTCCATCTTATTTATGAACGCGATACGCGGAACCTGATACTTCTCGGCCTGGCGCCAGACCGTCTCAGACTGCGGCTGGACGCCTCCGACCGCACAGAAGAGGGCGACGGTCCCGTCC
>JASFOL010000271.1:0-3414 GCA_050116545.1 bacterium
TCTCGGGGTGTGCGCCGCTCCCCGCAGGGCGGGACAAAACATCGCCAGGCCTCACCGTTTGCCAGGCTTCACTGTTTGCCATGCCTTACCGTTTGACATGGGACTCGGGGCATTGTTAGTTTGAGGTGGCAATATTCCGTCTGGTCCTAATTCCCTGGAAGGACAGCATGCGCTATCTGGTTCTGATTGTCTTAGTTGTGAGCGCGGTCACCATGAACTCATGCGGGGGCTGCCAGTGCGGAAAGAGGAGCGGTGATGCGGCCGGGGCGGGCGCGGCCGGGGCGTCTGTCGTTGCGGCCGGGTCTCGGGACGAGGGCACTCTCCCGGGCAATGTCTCGGGCGATACCCTGATGGTGGAAGTCGAACTCACCGAGCGGGGCTATGCGCTGCTGGAACCAGTGGCGATGGCGCTCAGGGTCACCAATATGAAGCAAGAGGATCTGACCCTGACCTTCCCGACGGCCCAGCGATTTGACTTCATTGTGAGGAAAGGCAAGGAGATAGTCTGGATCTGGTCAGAGGGCAGGATTTTCGCCCAGTCGATCGGGCGGAAGACGCTCGGGCCGGGTGAGACCGTTTCCTATGATATCACCTGGGACCAGTCCGGCCTGGAGAATGTCCAGCCGCCGCTGGGTGCGTACACGGCTCAGGGGATCTTGAAGACCAGTCCGGAGATAGCAAGCGGGAAGCGCGAGTTTGGTATAGTAGACTGATTGGTACATTGACCCATCGACATGCGGACCGAGAGGTGACCGCGCGAGGAGCGACAATGCTGGAGGCGAAAGCGTGAAAGACCAAAACCGAGACATCGAAGCCGTTGAGCACCTGAACAAGGCCAGGGAAATGATTACCCGTGAGATCAAGAAAGTGATCATCGGCCAGGACAGGGTGATCGAGGAGATGCTGATAGCCCTGCTCTCCGACGGGCACTGCATCCTGGTCGGCGTGCCCGGCCTGGCAAAGACGCTCCTTGTGAGCACCATCGCACAGATCCTGGACCTCGGCTTCAGCCGCATCCAGTTCACACCGGATCTCATGCCGGCCGACATCACGGGCACCGACATCATCGAAGAGGACAGGAGCACGGGCAAGCGCGAGTTCCGATTCGTCAAGGGCCCGGTGTTCGCCAATATAGTGCTGGCCGACGAGATAAACCGCACGCCTCCCAAGACCCAGGCGGCCCTGCTTCAGGCCATGCAGGAGCGCCAGGTCACGGCGGGGGGAAACACCTATGATCTGGACCTGCCCTTCTTCGTGCTGGCCACCCAGAACCCGATTGAGCTCGAGGGCACCTATCCGCTTCCCGAGGCCCAGCTGGACCGTTTCATGTTCAATATATTCGTGGACTATCCGGAAAGCGGCGAGGAGATCGAGATCGTGGAGACGACGACCAGCGCCTATGTGCCCGATCTCGAACGGGTTCTCAACGCCAAAGATATCATCGATCTTCAGCGGCTTGTGCGAAGGGTTCCGGTTCCCAGGCACGTGGTGGAGTACGCGGTGAGACTCTCGCGCGCCACCCGTCCCGATGAGGAACAGGCGCCGCAGTTTATCAAGGACTGGGTGAACTGGGGGGCGGGACCCCGGGCGTCGCAGTATCTGATCCTGGGCGCCAAGACGCGGTCGATCCTCCATGGCCGCTATACGCCTGAATGCGATGATGTTCGCGCGGTCGCGCGGCCGGTCCTCAGGCACCGGATCATAACCAACTTCAATGCCGAGGCGGACGGCATCACCACCATCGACATCATAACCAGGCTTCTGGCCGAGATTCCCGAGGTCGTGAGTGACTGAGGACTACCGCAAGTATCTGGACCCGGCCGTCATTTCGAGGCTCAAGAGCATCGACATGAAGGCCCGCCTGGTGGTTGAGGGCTTTGTCTCAGGGCTTCACCGGGGGCCCTACAAGGGTTTCTCGGTCGAGTTCGCCGAGCACAGGCAGTACATGCCGGGCGATCCCATCAAGTACATCGACTGGAAGGTCTACGGCAAGACCGACAGGTTCTACATAAAGGAATATGAAGAAGAGACAAACCTGAGGGCCTATATCATCCTGGATGCCAGCGGATCGATGGGCTACTCGTCCGACTCGATCTCCAAGCTGGAGTACGGCTGCTATCTTGCCGCATCGCTTTCCTATCTGATGCTCAAGCAGCAGGACTCGGTGGGCCTTCTGACTTTTGACACGGCGCCGAGGACATATATTCCCCCGCGCTCGGCCAAGCGCCACCTGCACGCCATCTTGAAGGAGCTGTCGCATCTCGAGGCCAGCGAGGAAACCGATCTGGGGCAGAGCCTCCACGAGCTGGCCGCCAGGGTGAAGCGCAGGGGGCTCATCATACTGATTTCCGATCTGCTGGACGATGCGGACAGGGTGATCCGGGGCCTCAAGCTTTTCAGGCATATGAAGCACGAGGTGATTGTGTTTCACGTGCTCGACCCCGCCGAGGTGAACTTCCCCTTTGAGCAGGAGGTGATCCTTAAGGACATGGAGACCGCTGAGGAGATTCCGGCGATCCCCTGGGAAGTCAGAAACGAATACAAGGGACGGGTGGCGTCCTGGGTCAATCATTACCGGTCGGTCTTAAGACAAAGCGGCATCGACTATGTGCCGGTCAAGACCTCGACCACATTCGATGTGGCTCTGTTCTCCTACCTGGAAAAACGCCGGAGACTCGGGTAGGTCCGGGCCGCATTGAGTGTTTTCGCCGGGTCGGGCAGCCGGAGAAACAGGCTGAGGACCAGATGTATAAGATCCCCGCAGAACAGCACCGCACCGAGGAGACAATAAAGCGCAGCAGATTCATCGCCACGGTGGCCCATGCTCCCACGGAACAAGACGCAAAGGCCTTCATCTCCGGCATAAAGAGTGAATTCCCGGACGCGACCCATAATTGCTGGGCATATGTAGCCGGACCGCCCGGGGACACGGCACGAGTCGGAATGAGCGATGATGGAGAACCCCACGGAACAGCGGGCAAGCCCATGCTCACGGTCCTTCTCCATTCTGAAATCGGAGAAGTAGTCGCGGTTGTAACAAGGTATTACGGAGGCACGAAACTCGGAACGGGAGGGCTCGTGAGAGCGTATTCCGGTTCCGTCAAGGACGCCCTTGCCGGACTTGCCGTTACGGAAAAGAGAGATCTGGTCTCGGTGACGGTTGTCTTCGACTACTCGAGAATCGCCGCCGTCAAGAAGATGATGGAGGCCTTCAGTTCTGAAGTTATCGAGGAGAATTACGAGGCGGATGTACGCTTCACGATTGAACTGCCAAGAGACAAGAAGGACGGCCTTATCCGCGCCATTTCAGATGTGACGGGAGGAAAGGCGCTGATCAAGGACTGATGTGCAGGTTCTGACGTTCCGAAGCGCGGCGCGGCCTGACGGCAATCGAGGAGAGGCACAGACAGATGG
>JASFOL010000272.1:0-3409 GCA_050116545.1 bacterium
CCAGTCCAGGAGGGTCATATAGTCCTTGCCCTTGAAGGAATCGGTCCTCATCGGTTAAGTACCTCGTGTTGCCGGTTGAAAGTGAACAGGTTTGCTGTGACCTGTGTGTCCCAGTCCTGCGTGTCCGGGGTCTGCATCTCGGAGACCCGTGCCAGATTTTGGCCCTCGCCGGAGGCCGGCCCTGCCGAATCCCGGTAGGTGCCGGTCTCCAGCGATAGATGATTATAAGGGAGTCGGGGGGTCTGGGGCAAGAGCTATGGGGGTTGGGACCGGGTTTACGCGCTGTACAATGTGCGTGTATAAGGCGCAAATCTGTGCTATATTGATAGGAACCGCAACAGAAATGTGCTGCAACAGGATCACGTACACAGGATTGCACAAAGGGCGTCTTAGAAGGAGTCATTCGCAATGCCGACCAAAGAACAGATACTGGAAAATACCATTCAGCGCTGCCGTGAGCGCGACATCATAATCCCGACCTACAAGGAGATGCGGGATCCCAGCAAGATTCCCCAGGGGATCAAGGATGAACTCGAGGGCGGAATCGGACTCTGGGAGCTCCATTCCCGCAACTTGTTCCGAATCACCTGGCACAATGAGCCGGTCGAGAAAGGCGGCGGCTTCGGCGGAGTTAACTTCCTCGAGATCCCCAGGGAACTCAGCGGAGTCAAGGCCCGGATCATCGTGCTGCTGGGCAAGTTCTTCCCCACGGGCGCGCACAAGGTGGGCGCCACCTTCGGGCCCCTGGTGGAGAAGCTCGTCCAGGGCGAGTTCGATCCCACGACCCAGAAGGCTCTCTGGCCATCGACGGGCAATTACTGCAGGGGCGGCGCTTATGACTCCGCCCTGCTGGCCTGCCCCTCGATCGCTGTGCTCCCCGAGGGCATGAGCCAGGAGCGCTTCGACTATTTGGAGAAGCTAGGGGCAGAGGTCTATGCCACGCCCGGATCCGAGAGCAATGTGAAGGAAATCTATGATAAGACCAAGTATCTCAAGAGCCAGAGGCCGGATGAGATCGTGGTCCTGAACCAGTTCGAGGAGATGGGGAACGCGGTATGGCATTTCACCGTGACCGGCCCCGCCATGGAAGAGGTCTTTGAACTCAAGCGCCTGCCCGGCCACCGCTTCAGCGGTATATTTCTAACCCAGGGCTCGGCCGGCACGCTGGGCTGCGCGGACTATCTGAGGAAGCAGTTCCCGCGGGTCAAGGTATGCGCGGGCGAGGCGCTTCAGTGCCCGACCCTGCTTTACAATGGCTTCGGTTCCCACCGGATCGAGGGAATAGGGGACAAGCATGTGCCCTGGATTCACAATATCAAGAACATGGACATGGTCGCAGGGATCGACGATGACGATTGCATGAGGATCATAAGGCTCTTCAATGAGAAGGCCGGTCATAAGTACCTTGAGAAGATGGGGATTGATCCTGAGTTCATCGAGCAGCTGCATCTCCTGGGGATCTCCTCGATAGCCAATATCCTGGGCTCCATCAAGATGGCCAAGTATTATGAGATGAACGGCAATGACATGATCTTCACGGTTGCGACCGACTCGATGGAGCTCTATGGCTCGCGGCTCAAGGAACTTCACGAGGAGTTCGGGAATTACCATGAGGTCGATGCCGCCGTGGACTTCGACCGCTGCCTGATCGGGCAGTCCACCGATGCGATGCTTGAGCTCTCCTACTGGGACAAGAAGCGAATTCATAATCTAAAGTACTTCACCTGGGTGGAACAGCAGGGCAAGACCGTGGAGGAGCTCGATGCCCAGTGGTATGACGACGCTTACTGGTACGCCCAGTTCAGCATGCATAAGGAATGGGACAAGCTGATAAAGAGCTTCAATGAGCGGACGGGGTTGCTGGAGAAGTACAACAAAGAATAGCCGCCGCTTCCGACCGAAGCTCACTCGAATCTCGAAGCCGCAAATTCAATTTTGGGGTCAGGTACCGATTCTTGAATTCAAGAATCGGTACCTGACCCCTTTCTTGAATTTGGTGGATACCAATGGGCGAAAATAGGTGCCTGTCACCTATTTGGCGGCGGCGGAGATGCGGCTGGTCCAGTTGCGAAGGTCGTCGATCAGGACATAGACGGTGGGAAGCACCAGCAGGGTTATGATGGTTGAGAAGGCAAGGCCCCCAACAATTGCGCGCGCCATCGGGAAATAGGGCGGACCGCCGCTTCCACCTATGGTGGTGGTCACCACGCAGAGTGGAACCAGGCTCAAAACCGTGGTCCCTGCGGTCATCAGGATGGGACGCAGCCTGGCGGCTCCGGCCTCGACCAGAGCTTCATGCCTGGCGTATCCTTTCTCCCTCAGATGGTTCACGTAGTCGATCAAGACGATTCCGTTGTTCACCACCACGCCAATCAGGATCAGGATACCGATCATGGCCATCAGAGTGAACGTGGTGCCCGTGACGAGAAAGAACCAGAAGACACCCACTATGGCAAAGATGATCTGGGTCCAGATGGCGGCAGGGAAGACCAGTGACTCAAAGAGGGCCGCCATCAGAAAGTATATCAGCGCAAGCGCCATCACCAGGTTCATCATCAGGGTCTTGAAGGCCTCGTCCTCCCGGTCGAAGCTCTCGCCATAGCTCCAGGTATAGCCTGCCGGGAAGTTGAAGTTATTCATCACATAGCCGATCTTCCTGCGGGCTTCGTCCATTGTTATGTCGTCGAGATTAGCGGTGATCCCGATCGCCGTGGTGCGGTTCTCCCTCCGGATATTGTGAGGTCCCCGCTTGACCTGGAAATCGGCAATCGATGCCAGCTTGATCGGCCGGCTGTCTCCATTGAAGAGCGGAAGGTCCTGGAGATTCTCCAGGGTCTGCTTGTCGTCTTCCTGGAACTCCAGCCTTACGGGCACTTCGCCTTCTTCGCCCTGGAAGGGCCTCAGGTTCATGCCGCGCATCGCGGCTGAGACCACACCGGCCACTTCCCGGGTGGATAGCCCCTGCTGCTTGGCCCTCATCCTGTCCACCACCACGTGCACTTCCTTGTCACCGGTCTCGGCCTGGGAGCGCACATCGCTCAGTCCCTCCACCTGCTCCAGGGTCCAGGCGACATCCCGGGAGAGCTCGGCCAGCTGCGCCGAAGACTTGCCCTTCAGGGTTATCCGGATACTCTGGCCCTCCCCGCCGGTCGAGCGCCATTCGAAGGACGGGTTGGCGATCGCAAGTTTGGGCAGGTTTTCGCGGATGGCCTCCTTGATCTCCTTCATCGATTTCCTGGCCCCGTCCTTCTTGAGAAGTATGGTGGACGACGCATAGTTGCCCTGGTAATAGGTGTATATCGACTCGATCTCGAACTCGTCCTGATGCTCGAAGAGATAAGCCTCATAGGTGTCGACGGCCTCTTCGACCTTCTCCACGGTATAATGCCCGTCGATATGATAGTGGAGC
>JASFOL010000273.1:0-3403 GCA_050116545.1 bacterium
GTAGTTGAGCATTCCGACCGTGTCCACCATCCAGTCGCTTGACCGTGAGGAGCCCTCGATGTCGATCAGGGCCTCGAGCCCCTTGCCGAACCTGTACCCCAGCGTTCCATGGGCATAGGGCAGCAGTACGTGATCGTCCGCCCGGGCCCTCGCCCGGTGCTGCCGCCCAGGGCGGGCGGTGTGCCGGTAATGCTGAGGCGCACTCCGATCCCCTCGTCTGAAGCAGTGGGCATTATCGCCAGGCCCGCGGTTGGGGAGTGACGAATCTGAAGCCGTACATGAGCGCGGTGCTCGCTCTCGCGGTCACTTCATCCGCGAAGTGGGCATCAGCCTGGATCCGGCTATAGGCCTTAAATATGCCGCCTGCAAAGCCCGGCAGGCCCCACTTCCAGCCGTGGCGCCGGTCGAGGAATACGGCACCGGGGAATGCCGATGTCAACCGCGTGCTCGGTGGGAGGGTCAGTCGCTCCGGCCCGGCTGTCAGGTAAGAAAAGGGACAGCGCCCTTTCAGGCGCTGTCCACAACCATCTATACTTCTGATACTCGAATCAGAAGCGAATACCGAGTCCCAGCATAGGCCCGTGCTCCGTGGCCACATACCGGTAGTAATCGCTCTCTCCGATATTGCCCTCCAGGTAGTTGTCATGCTTCCACTTGTACTGAAGGTTCAGGTCGAAGTGGTCTGCAAAGAGCCAGGCTACGCCGAAATTGACCCGCCAGTTGAACTTGAGATCTGAAGTAGCGGTGCCTATGTCACCACGGATGAAGGGGCTCCACTTCGAATCCTCGCCCAGCGGCCCGTAATATCTGATCCCGATGAAAGGCACGTAGAAGGTCTCTCCGAAAGTCATAGCGAGCTCATCGGATCCGTCTGTGGGCTCCAGTTTGATATCGTGATTCACGTAGCGCAGGCCCACGATCATGTCCGATGCAGGCATACTCTCGTTGAACTGGTAACCTACAAAGAGCTCGTGCTCGCCGATTGTCACAGTTCTCTTGACATCGGCCTCACACTCCATGTATTCGGGGACGCTTATGCACTGATCACTGCTGAGTTCGGCGAAGCTCAGGTCAAGCCCGAATGCCCACCGGGCTTTCTTCAGATGGATCAGGCCCGCAAATCCGTAGTCCCAGTTCTTTGCAATGCGTTTGGTGGCCAGATCCACCGGAAACTCGGCGTACTCATCAAATGGTGATGTTGTGGCCGCGGTTCCCGACATGTTGATGAGGTAGAAATAGGGGGCGATGTAGAAGTTCCAGTCGTCATAGTCCTTTTTCGGACTGAGGGCCTGTCCAAAAGCCGGAACCGAGACAAGCATAGCGATCAACACCAGTACCAGCACACCAGCTTTCATCGAAAAGCCTCCTTTCCAAGGCATATGCATACCGCTTTTGAGAGAGCTTGTAGGTATATTGAAGGGTGAGCCCGCCGCTGTCAACAGTTTTCCTCTCACGGATGCCCCCTGTGCAAGCCCGCGGGTCTTAGGAAAAACCCCGGGGGCCGGAGCATCGTCCGGCCGCCCGAGGCAGCAAGTATGGCAATGTCTGGATCCGGCCTACCAGATATCGGATATCCCGAACCTGAGTGTGAAGTATGACTGGGCGTCCGTCTCGCCTTTCTTGAATACGTAATTGTACTTGATATTGAACGTGAAGAACACCGTCTCGGCCGGAATCATAAACCCGTACTCAGGGCAGAAGCCGAAATGCCAGTTCTGCTCGGTGAAAGTGTAGATACCGTACTGGAGCTCGCTCTCGATCCGGTAGATGCCGGCCCCACCGCCCACATAGTGCATCACCTTGTCGCTGTACTTATTGGGATTCGGATAGTAGTGGAGCGTGGCCACGATCGGCACGGCATACATCAGGCGGAACTGGTTGCCGCTCGCGTGGCCGTTCTCGATTTCCTGCAGCCTGTCGGTCTTCTCATCGAAGGTGGTCCAGCCGAAGTTGATGCCCGCCGACCAGTTGGGCTTGAAGAAGCTCTGGCCCTCGACACTCAAGCCCCGCCAGCTCGCCCTGCCTATATAGTCGCGGGTGTTTCCAAGCGGGGCGGAGACATCATAGGTGACCGCCATGAAACTGTCGGCATAGGCCCCACTTGCGAGGGCCAGCAATATCGCAATCGCGATCAGGATTTTCATCTCACACCCCCTAGTCCTTCTTCTCTAAGTACCATGACTGCTTGAATGCCTGGTTTATACTGTCTTCGATCCGTTTCTCACCGGCTGCCCGGTCGCTTGACAGAAGGCCGTTGATCGTGGCTGTCCAGATGATCGGGAAGGTATCTGTCTCCTCATCGACATTCTTGAAGTCCCACAGGTCAAAGAATATGGTGCCGGTGGAGTAGGTGTATACGACAGGGGGGTAGTAACCCGGGTAGCCCGGGCCCCAACCCGGATACCAGGGGCTCCATCCCCACCAGGGGTAATAGGGGTAGTACATACCGACCCACTTCGTGGTCGTTACGGCGACCGGCACGAAGATGTCGGGCGGGTTCTCTTCCTCTGGCTCGGTGATCCTCTGATAGCCATAGGCATTCATGTTTTCGGCGATCGTGCTCAGGATCAGCTCGTCGAGTTCATCATCGCGCTCGACAGTGGAGGTGTCATCCGGGTCGGTGATATACCTTACCGAGTCCGCCAGGTAGTAAGTGTTATAGGTCTGAAAGTCAATGTCTGGATCATAATGGGTCACCACCGTGTCATAGTCTGAAACGGTGTTAAATCCCGAGTCCGGAGTGCACGACCACAGCAGAAGCAATGCCACGATGGCCGTAAGCATAAGTACCAGGGGCTTGCAGTGCAGAGCCCTCTTTCTTCTTAACACTCTCATTCCGATCTCCTCCTCTCACCGGGGTCAGCGATAATCCTAGAACCTGAAAATGAGGCCCGCTCCCACATCACCCTGAAGGAACCAGGAGCTTGCGCCGACACCGACCGAGCAGCCGCCGCCTCCGCACCAGAGGCCGCCGCCGGAGAAGCTCATAGGCATCAAGAGCCGCCCGTGGGCCCTGAGGCCTATCCTCTCCGAGATCATCAGCCTCACGCCGACACCCATGGTTGCCGCGAACATCCACTCGTCGCTGGGCCTGAAAGTAGTGTCATCGATGGTTATGTCCTCCTTGGCGGCGAACCTCGCGGCGCCGATTAGAAACTCGCCGAAGGGCTCTACCTTGTCATAGTGCAACTTGTTCATGGCGCCTATCTGGAAGTACTCGACTGAGATGTCAAACAGATCTTTCTTAAAGCGGGTTCCGTATTCATAGAATTCCGCCTTGCTGTCCTGGCGGTTATACAGAATCTCAAGCGCGGTGCCCTTGTATGTATAACTCGCGACATCAACAGTTAAGGCCATACCCCAGTTACCTGAATTGCCGATATCGAAGTCGCCGTCCCGGGTC
>JASFOL010000274.1:0-3400 GCA_050116545.1 bacterium
CCCGTGGAAAACCCTTGAGAGCAGGTTCGATGTTTCCTTCCTGACCATCTGGGAACGCTTCTTCGCGGGCCTGTAGAAGTTGACCATGCCCGTCTTCCGGCGGGCCAGGTAGCCCTTTCCGACCAGATTGTTCATTATGGTCTGCACCGTGGTGTACGCCTTCTCCCTCTTCGGGAAAGCGTGGTCAAGCACGTCGCGCACCGAGGGCGATCCACCCAGCTCCCATATGGCCTCCATGATCTCCCACTCCACCGCGGTCAGTCCCGGTTTCCGTTTCATCAGGCCTCCTTCTCATCGGGGCAATCTACTATAACCATAGTAAGGCTACTAACATGATCGTATACTGTCAAGCCTCTTTTTCTTTCTTAGAGAGAATCGCCGCCGGGCTGCCGGGACGCCTGGGGCGGGGCAACTCTGTGGACATACTGATAGGGACGGGGGTCTCTATATGGGCTCTATATCTCCTTCGCGGACCCAGCCGACCTCGCCGGTCGGAAGCTGCGCCTCCACCCAGATACCACTCCGGGCGCGCAGCTTCAGCTCCACCCCATCCGAGAGTCTCACCAGCTCCTCAAACGCTGTCCCCGGGCCGGACATGAACTCGGTCCTCTCGGCGACCACCACGGCTTCGGAGCCACCCTTGAAGCGCGACCTGCCATGCGCGGAAAGAGCGAAGGAGCAGGCGGCGACAATCACCAGCGCGACCAGGAGCCTCGAAGCCACCCCCCTCGCTCTGCCGCCGAGGAAGAGTATGGCGAGCAGAGCCAGGGAGCAGAGATAGTATGATATATAAGAGACGATCTGCCACTCCCTGGCGGAGACCCATCTCAAAGGCATCCCACCTATGCTGCCCAATCCGAAAGCCGCCGTGGTGTCGCGGAAGCCAACTTCCGATCGCAGGAGGTCGAGATTGAACCTGGCGTCTTCGTCCCTCGGCGAGAGCATAAGGGCTCGACGGTAACTGGCCACCGCGCGGCCCACTTCACCCTGCTTGTAAAAGCAGTTGCCGAGATTGTAATAGACCGTTCCATTCCTTATCCCCGACTTGAGCAGCGCCTCGAACCCGGCCCTGGCAGAGACAAGATCACCGGCCTCATAGAAATCACATGCCTGACCGAACAGGCTATTGGCCTCGCGGGTGTCCTGCCCCCCGGCGGCCACGGCGGCCATGGTCCCGAGCAGCAGGAGAACCAGTATGCACGCGTACTTGAGCCGCGGATCTCTCAGCCATGCCCTCTTCGCCCGAGCGCTGTCCTCAGGTTCGCGTCTTAATCGCGCCATTTGTCTTCCACCATCCTGATAAGTTCCCTTGCGCTGTCCACCAGATCTGTGATCTCTCCCGCACCGCGCTCACCCGGGGCGAACCTGACCTTGTCCAGGTCTCCAATCAGGTCCGTGACCCTGGATTTCACATCGTCCGGGATCGCCGTTATCGAGGCCAGGGCCTTATGATCGACCAGCGCCTCCCCGATCCGCATTCTCGCCCCGAGGTAGGACTTCATGGCCTTTGCGGTCATGCCCGCGGCCTCGGCGGCCCGGGCAGGGTCCCGCGCGAGCACGCCGGCCGCCTTGAGGTCCTTCATCGCGGCCTTCAGCGCCTTTCTCACGACGCCCTTGCCGGCGACCTCCGCCCGCCTTTTCCGGATGCTGACCACTATGCCCACCAGGGCGATGATGACGGGTAAGTATCTTAAGAGCAGGCCCGGGGCCCCTCCTACCGATAGCCTGAGTTCATTTCCGGAGATCTCATCCCGCCTGATATGCCTTATATCCATGTGGGCAATGCCGACCTGACCGGCGCCTCCCGGGATGATCCCTGTCAATGCTTCGTCACCCTCCCCCACCTCTATCTCGATAGGATCGGCGGTCTCTGTTATGTACTTCCCCAGGTCGGGATCGAAATAGGAGAAGGTGAAGCCATCCAGCGTGAACTTGCCGGGTCTCTGGGGCACCAGTACCAGGTCGAAAGTCTTAACGCCACCAACGCGAAGGCCCTTGACGTCAGCCGATTCCCTGGCCTTGGGAGCGAACACCCTGAAGTCCTCGAACTCGGGAACAGCCAGGTCCCGGATGGACTTGATGTCCCCTCTCCCGCTGATCTTCACAGAGAGCGTGAGGGACTCTCCGGTCTTGAGTACTCTGCTGCTGGGGATGACACGCATGTCGAATTTCCCCACGGCACCCGTGAAATCCTCAGGCCGGCCTTCCTCGGGAAGAGGAATCACCTCGATCGCGATCGGCCTGGTCTCCCTCAGGGCCTCTCTTCCCCGGCGGCCGAAGGGATCGCGGCCGAATATGCTGAAAGGGTCACGTGAAAATGGATCGGTATCCTGAACTACATAGCGGATGCCCGACTTGCCGATGGTGAAGTCGCCGCTCGAGATCGGGAAATAAGCCGTTCTCAGATAGATCACATAGTACTGCACTCCGTCTATGACCTCGACCTCGGGACCGGTTGAACCGAGCTCCTCCAACCAGAATCCCGTGTGATCGGCCGGGACATACTCTGGCGAACTGAGCATTCTCACCCTGTAAGCGAATTTGACTGTATGCGTGATCTGCTGTCCGACATAGGCCCGCGTCCTGTCCACCGAAGCGCTCACTTTGACCAGATCCTTGTCATCCGCCTGGCGGGCCTCCGCCCGGCCGCCCTGCGGCGCCTGGCCTTTGACCACCCGGACCTTGACGGGATCGGTCACATAGGCTTCCTTGCCGGTGCTCACGGCAAATGGGCCAAGCTCATACTCGCCCTCCTTGAGAGCCGTGAGAACATACTGCAGGTTGAGTGACTTGGTCACCTTGAAGTTGACCATATTGATGCTCTGTGACCTGGAAGTCTGGTCAAGCCGAAAACCGTCCAGATCACCCAGGTCCGGGTCACGGACTTCATTGGCGCCTGTGATAACGATGGTGAGCACCAGGCGGTCCCCCACGCCGACCATGTCACGGTCAACAAGGGCCTCGGCCCGGAAATCCGCGCCGGAGGCCAGGGCCGGAAGCATCGTGATAAGCATTATCACGGCCGCCGCGGGGACCAGGGGTCTCGCCATCATCACCAGTCCTTACCCGAAATAGTCTTACGCTTGGCAGTCTTCTTGAGCATCTCTTCCTGTGTATTCTTATCGCTGGCTTCGATTGCCGCAAGTATTCTCTCGAGCTCCTCGGGACTTATCTCCTGGGGCTGCGGTTGTTGCTGCATGTCCTGCTGACCCTTATTCTGTTGCTGGTTCTGGTCCTGCTGCTGTTTGTCCTGCTGGTCCTTGTTCTGATCCTTATTCTGGTCCTGTTGCTGTTTGTCCTGCTGGTCCTTGTTCTGATCCTTATTCTGGTCCTGCTGCTGCTCGTCCTGCTGGTCCTTGTTCTGATCCTTATTCTGGTCCTGCTGCTGCTCGTCCTGCTG
>JASFOL010000275.1:0-3398 GCA_050116545.1 bacterium
TATCTGCTTAGACCCAGGACGGTCTTCCTCAGAAGGGTCTCGAATGCCCTGGGGGACAATCTCCTTCTGACGGCCGTGCTGCCTGGACTGAGGCGCAAATATCCGGACCACAAGATCGTGGTTGAGACACCCTGGCCCGAGCTTTTCAGGAACAACCCTCACATCGACTGGGTCACTGACCGTCACATGAAGACCACCCGGCGCCATATCAAGCCGGTCTACAGGGTGCGCGGCAGAGGCGGCCCGTCGCTGATAGCCCAGATGATGGCCTATGTGGAAGGAGGTCTCGAGGGCTCACCCGAGTTATACCTGGAGCCTCAAGAGCTCGAGTGGGCGAGAGAGCGCTACGACGGAGAGTATATCGCGATCTGTCCCACCAACCCGGGTGACTTCTGTGCCAACAGGAAGGAGTGGGGGACAGGCAATTTCCAGGCCCTGAGGAACCTGCTTGAGGATTACGCCTTCGTCCAGATAGGACTTGCATCCGACCCTTTGCTTGAAAATGTGATAGACGCCAGGGGCCTTCCCGTCAGGCGCTCGGCCGCCGTGCTCAAGAACTCCCTCTTTTTCGTGGGCCTGGTGGGCGGCCTGATGCATCTGGCCCGCGCCGTAGGTGTCAGGTCGGCCATCATATATGGCGGATACGAGCATCCCGAGATCACTGAGTACCCGGGTAATCTCAGCTTCTACAATGACGTCGACTGCTCGCCGTGCTACGATTCGCAGAAGGCGCAGCAATCCTGTGACACAATGAAGTGCATGGCGGGAATCGATCCCCGCGAGGTCCATGACGCGATCAGGCGGGAGTTTCTCGACGGCAAGCAGGGGAGAATGGGGACGGACAGATGAAAATCGAAGTGTCGGTGGGCGAAGTTGTTGACAGGCTCAGCATTCTTGAGATCAAGCTGGAGAGGATTGGCGATGCCGCGAAGCTTGCCAATCTCAGGACCGAATATGATCTGCTGCTTGAGGACCTGGGCCGGGCCGGGATATCCAGGGATTCGGAGGACTTCAGGGAGCTCAAGCGTGTCAATCTGAGGCTGTGGGAGATCGAGGACCAGATCCGCAAGAAGGAGCGCGACAGGGCATTCGATGAGGAGTTCATCGGACTGGCCCGGTCGGTCTACAGAGAGAATGATAAGCGCTTCGAGATCAAAGCCCGCATCAATCGACGGACCGGCTCCAGGCTTGTTGAAGAGAAGGAGTATGTGGACTATGATAATCCTTGACCGTGTCGGCGGTGGCGGCCTGTGGGCGCCGCGAGCCTTTATGCGCCGCCTGAAGCGGCAGGCATAGGGTCAGGCTCTTGGACGCATTGACCGGCAGCCGGCTGAAGAGCATTCGCAAGATCCTCGTGATCCAGCTGGGCCCCTTCGGTGACGCCCTGCTCACCACGTCCTACTTCGAGGCCCTCAGGAGTACCCTGCCCGGGGCCCGGCTCCACTATCTTGTCAAGGAGCCCTATGACAAGATTATAAGGGATCATCCGGCGATCGATGAGATAATCGTCATACCTCGCAGGACAGGAATCGGCTATGCGATCGAGCGTCTGAAGACAGTGCGGAGAATCCGGAGCCGGGGTTTCGATCTGGTGATCGACCAGCAGAACATGCCGAGCTCCCAGCAACTTACACTGCTGAGTGGAGCGCCCTACAGGCTGGGCTACCGCGATGCACGCTTCAGCTGGTCCTATAACCTCAAGGCGGGACGGGGCCCGCTCCGCTACAGCGCATCCCGGAAGTTTGACATCCTCGGCCCCCTGGGCATCGAGGAGCGGCCCTACCGGCTATGCTTTCGAATTCCCGGAGACGCGCAGGATCGTATGGACAGCTGGCTTGAGAATACGCCATTCGGTCACGGGGAGGCGGTCTGCGTCTCGCCCGGGAGCCCGGTTTCGCACAAACGATGGAGCCCGGAGGGCTTCGCCCGGCTGGTCGATCTCATTCAGGCCCGGACCGGCTGCAGGGTTATACTCCTCTGGGGACCCGGCGAGAGAGGGGACGTGAACGCGGTGGCTTCGCAGATGGAAACCGGTCCCCTGGTTGCTCCCCCCACCGATCTTTACGAGGCCGCCGCGCTGCTCAGGCGGTCCAGGCTCCTCATATGCAATGACGGCGGGCTCAATCATATAGCCGTCACCACCGCCACTCCGACCCTCGCGATCTTTGGCCCCACCGATCCTGTGGCCTGGTCCCCGGCATCGGTGTTTTCCACGCATCATCATCTTCACTGCCGGGATTGCGATTGGGCGAAGGATGATTCCTTCGGCATCACGCCCGAGATGGCGTTTGAAAAGGTCCTGGAGATCCTGAGCAAGCAGCCGGGGGAAGCGATGCCGGCAGAGACAGAGCCGGGCGGAGGGCCGGATGGGGGCAATGAGACCGGGGGTGGCTCTTGAGACGAAAGATCTCGGCAGCCATAATCACCAGGGACGAGGAGCGCAACATTGAACGCTGTCTCGAGTCGCTCGGATGGGTCGATGAGATAGTGGTGGTCGACTCGGGCTCGACCGACCGGACTCTCGAGATCTGCGAGAGGCATGGCTGCAGGATCGTCAGGACCGAGTGGCTGGGGTTCGGGCCCACCAAGCAGCTTGCGGTGGATTCGGTGTCCAATGACTGGGTCCTCTCGATTGACGCAGACGAGGAAGTGACCCCCGAGCTTGCCCGGGAGATATGCGACACCCTCTCCGCCGACAAGGTCAAGGCGGGCTACAAGATCAGGTGGCTCTCCATGTATCTCGGCAAGTGGATCAAGCGCTCGGGCTGGAACAAGCAGTACAAGCCCAAACTCTTCAACAGGAAGAGGGGACGCTTCACCGATGCCATCGCCCACGAGACCGTCAAGATAGACGGTGAAGTGGGGCGGCTCGAGCATCCTCTGAAACATTACACCTATCCTGATCTTGCCACGGTCCGGAGCAAGATGGAGAGCCAGGCCGACTGGGGGGCGCAGGTGCTCGACCGGAAAGGTGTGAGGCCTTCCAGGCTCAATGCATACACGCACGCGGCCTGGACCTTCATCAGGACCTATGTCCTCAGCGCGGGTTTCCTGGATGGACACGTGGGCCTAACTCTTGCTAAGAATAGGGCTTACACGGTTTATCTTAAGTATATTCGACATTGGCGAAAGCACCAGGAGGGCGGGGAGACCCAGTGAGTTTATGGAAGACATCAGCGGAGAACGGGAAGGCGCCGGTGGAGATAGAGGCGGCTCATGAGGTCAAAGCCCGGGTCGATTACGGTCGGATCCTGATCATCCAGACCGCCTTTCTCGGAGACGTGATACTGATCACGCCGCTGATCCGCGCCACCCGAGAGATCTTTCCCGGCGCCGCAATCGACGTGCTTGTGACGCCCCAAACAGCGGGAATCCTCGAGAATAACCCGCACATCAGG
>JASFOL010000276.1:0-3394 GCA_050116545.1 bacterium
AGCTCAGGCATCGCTGGGCCTCGTTGATCGCCTGCTCCCTGGTATAGCCGAGGGCAACCTCATCGAAATTGGTTCGCCGCACCTTGGGATCCTGCAGAGGCATCTCCTCGCGGCTCGCCTTGATCTTGGATTTGGGTTTGGGTTTGGCCCGTTCCTCGTTCACTCTGAGCACCCTCCGCACTTATGATGTTCGTAACGATCCAGGGACTCTTTCTCTTCATCTATATATGTGGTCTGTCTCGAACAGAGAACATCGAAGTCCACTTCGCTGGCGTCGAACTCAGGCCCGTCGACGCAGGCGAACCTCGTCTTGCCCCCCACGCTGACCCTGCAGACGCCGCACATTCCCGTTCCATCTATCATGATGGGATTCAGGCTGACCTTCGCCGGGATGGCGCACTTCATCGTGCTGATGGCGAAGGCTCGCATCATAGGCACAGGGCCGATCCCTATGGCAAAGTCGAACTTGTAGCCCTCCCCCACCAGCCTCTCCAATTCCTGGGTTACAAAGGCCTTCTTGCCGTATGTCCCGTCATCAGTGGTAACATAAATCTCATCGCTTACCTTTTCCATCTCTTTCTCTAGTATAATGAGGTCTTTCGACCTGGCGCCGATTATAGAGACCACCTTGTTTCCGGCCTCCCGCATGGCCCTGGCTATGGGGTGTACCGGCGCTATCCCTATCCCGCCCCCGACGCAGGCAACGGTGCCGAACTTCTCGATATGAGTGGGCCTGCCAAGGGGTCCCACCAGATCCAGGATGCTGTCGCCTTCCTTCATGGTCCCCATCTCCCTGGTGGTCTTGCCGATCTCCTGGACGATCAGCGTGAGCGTGCCTTCCTTGCGGTCAAAGTCGGCGACAGTCAGAGGGATCCTCTCACCCTCTTCATGGAGCCTCAGGACCACGAATTGGCCGGGGAGGACCTTCGATGCTATCATCGGCGCCTCGATCAAGTAGAGCTTCGTATCGGGTGTGAGCGCCTCCTTCTTTCTCACTTTGAACATCTGGCGTTACCCCCTCTGCTGCTGAAAGGAAGAGACTATTCGCATGGTGTCCGATGCTATGACCAGCTCTTCGTCCGTCAGGATCGTGAATACCTTGACACGGGAGTCTTCGGAGCTCAGATCCGCATCGCGTCCGACGCTCCCGTCATTCGTATCAGTATCAATGCTGACTCCCAGGAAGTCAAGCCCCTCTAGCGACCTGGTCCTTACGAGGGGCGAGTTGGATCCTATGCCTCCGGTGAAGACTATTGCATCCACTCCACCCATCGCGGCCGCATAAGCGCCGATATACTTCTTTATTCTATAGGTGAATATGTCAAGTGCCAGGACCGCCCTTTCCTGGCCGGCGGCCGCCTGATCCTCGATCTCGCGCATGTCGCTGGAGATGCCGGATATTCCCGCGAGTCCGCTGTGCTTATTGAGCATGGCGGTGGCCTCGGAGACGGTCAGGCTTTCCTTTCCCATCACATACAGCACGAGGGCGGGATCCAAATCGCCGCAGCGGGTGCCCATCACCAGGCCCTCCAGAGGCGTGAACCCCATGGATGTGTCTGCCGATTTTCCCCCGCATATCGCCGCCATGCTGCTTCCATTGCCCAGATGGCAGGTGATCACCTTGATCTCCTCAAGACGACGCCCCATCATCCCGGCTGCCCTGGCGGCCACATACCTGTGCGATGTCCCGTGAAAACCGTAGCGCCTGATGCCGTAGCGCCGGTACAGAATATAAGGAACGGCGTATATGTATGCGTGCGGGGCCATGGTGTGATGAAAAGCGGTGTCGAAGACCGCTACCTGGGGAACGCCCGGCAGTAGCTGCTCGCAGGCTTCCATCCCCCTGAGATTGTGCGGGTTGTGAAGCGGCGCAAGCTCGATGCATTCCCTGATCGAGTTCTTGACCTCCTCAGTCACCAGTGCCGAGCTTGTGAACTTCTCACCTCCGTGCGCGACCCGGTGTCCGACGGCGTCGATCTCGGCCTTGTCCGCGATCACCCCGTGGTTCCGGCTCAGCAGGGTGGCTATCACGGTCTCTATGGCCTGCGCATGATCGGTGGCCTCCACCCCGGTACGGATCCGGTCACCGTCCATTCTCCTGTGATGAAGCAGCGAACCGCCCAGGCCGATTCGCTCGACCTGTCCCTCGGCATGGCACACATTCTTCGCTGCGTCGAAGAACTTGTACTTAACAGAGGAACTGCCTGAATTCAGGACCAGTATCTTCACCGAAGCTCACCCTCGCCACTGTCATACCTGAGAAAACCTCTCCCGGTCTTCTTGCCCAGATGTCCGGCCCGTACCAGTCTCCTTATCTTCGGACAGGGCTTGTACTTGAAATCACCCAGCTCCCTGAAAAGGCTCTCCATCAGGATCATCAGATCGTCCAATCCGATCATGTCGGCCAATTCCAGCGGGCCCATCGGAAAACCGAAGCCGAGCTTTATAGCCTCGTCCACATCTGCTGCGTTCGCGACTCCCTCCATCACGGCATAGGCCGCCTCGTTGATGAAGGGTATCATCACGCGAGTGGTCACGAAGCCCGGATACTCGTGCAATTCGATCACGCGTTTTTTCATGCGGGCCGCCAGAGATTTCGCCGCCCGGAGCGTCTCCTCCGAAGTCTTGAGCGCCCCGCTCACCTCGACCATCGCGGCATGGGGCACCGGGAAGAGGAAGTGCATGCCGACCACCTTGTCGGGCCTCCCCGTGGCACGGGCGAGATCTGTGATCGTCAACGTGGACGTGCTTGTCACAAGAATCGTGCGCTTGCCGAAATGCTCATCGAAGGAGGCAAAGACCGACCTCTTAAGATCCAGATTCTCGGGGACCGCTTCTATGGCGAAATCCGGATCGGTGACGCTCTGGATATCCTTCGCGGGCTTTATCCGCGACAGGATTATCCGTTTCTCTCCCTCAGTCAGAACCCAGCGTTCTATTGCCCTGTCAAGACTGCTCTCGATGCCGGCCATTCCCTGTTCGAGCCTGGTGCTGTCGATATCGGAAATGTCCACTATGATGCCGGCGGTCGCTGCGGCCTCCGCGATGCCCTGGCCCATCCGGCCAGCGCCTGCGATGAAGATCCTGTTGATAGCCATTTCAGTATCTCAACCGAGGTCGGGGAAGAAGTAAGGCACCTCCACGTCGGCTGACCCCGGGGAATCGGAGGCGTGGACTGAATTCTCGGTGATGCTTACCCCGAACGCCGCTCTTATTGTGCCCTCATCCGCTTTCGAAGGATCCGTGGCGCCGCAGATCTTCCGGATGCGATCAATCGCACCTTCACCTTCAAGCGCCACGACCACGGACCTTCCGGAACTCATGTATTTCACCAGGCCGTCATAGAATGCCTTGCCCTGGTGTACCTTGTAGAATCCGGCAGCTGTTTCCGGGG
>JASFOL010000277.1:0-3385 GCA_050116545.1 bacterium
CTTCGCTCCCATCATCACAGGGGATATGAAAGCCCGTGCGCGCGATCAGGACAAGGATGCCGACTGTCTTCAAGGCCACGGTCTTACCGCCCGCATTGGGTCCCGTTATGAGGAGACCGTGATTGGTGTCTCCGAGTTTCATGTCGAGAGGAACGACCGCGCCCCTGGCGCTCTCCGCCCTGGCTCCCTCTCCCCTCATGGCCTCGATCAGGAGCGGGTGGCGCGCACCCTTGAACACGATCCGGCCCTCATCATTCAGACCCGGCTCGCGGCATGCGTATTCCAGGCTGAAACGGGCGCCGGCATTGATGACGTCGATCTCAGTCAGGATCTCCAGATTGACCGCCACCTCACCCGAGTGCTCCCGGGCAATATCGGTAAGGGCGGATAGGATGCGGACTATCTCATCCTTCTCCTCCAGCTCCAGGCGGCGGAGCTTATTGTTAAGTTCCACGGTCGCCATGGGCTCGATGAAGACCGTGGCCCCGCTCTGAGAGGTGTCATGGACGATCCCGTCCAGCCGGCTTTTGGAGTCCGACTTGACCGGGATAACATAGCGGCCGTTTCTTATGGTCACGAGACCCTCGCGAAGATGGCTCTGCAGGTTCTCCCTGGCGAGGATACCGGTGAGGCTCGATGAGATGCGCGCGCTGACCCTGGCCTTCTCACGCCTGATGCGCCGAAGCTCCGGTGAGGCATCGTCCCGGATATTGGTGTCCTCGTCGATTGCCCTGTCGATCGCGCGCTCCAGGTCCTTGAGATCGGTGATGCTGGATGCCAGGTTCCAGAGATGGGAGGCGTCTTCCCGGTGCTCGCTGAAGAAGTGCCTGAGGACCCGGGAGACCCTGGCGGTATCGCCTATATGAAGCAGCGAGGCGGGATCGAGCACCGCGCCGGGGACCTTTGCTCTGGCCAGGGCATCCGTCACATCGTGAAAGCCGCCAACCGAAGGGTTCTTGTTCCACTCCAGGAGGGTCTTCATCTCCGAGACCATCGACAAGCGCGCCGTGACCTGGGACTTGTCGGCGAGGGGCTCGAGGGACAGCACTCTCTCTCTACCGGCCTCGGTGGACGCAAAACGCCCCAGCAGACTCAAGACCTTGTCGAATTCAAGAACCTGGATGGTATGCTTATCCATGGTATGGATACACCACCACGCCGGTAAGAAACCGATAAGATTTCAGATTCAGTTGATTCGCCCCGCAGTTACCGAATCTGTATGGTGGAACTCAGTCCTTCTTCTGGGCAAGAAGCTCTTTCACCGTCCTGCTGGCAAAAGAACCTTCGCTTCGACCCACGATCCTGGGCATAAGCACCTTCATCACCTTGCCCATGTCCCGCGGATCCTTTGCGCCAACCTCTTCAATTGCCTCTTTGATCAGATCCCTGACCTCATCCTCGGTCAGCTGCTCAGGCATATAGGTCTGGAGGATTTCCATTTCCTCCTTCTCGCGCGCGGCGAGATCACCCCTGCCCCCCTGTTCGAAGAGCTCGATCGCTTCCTTGCGCTTCTTGGTCTCGGTTATGATGACCTTGATGACCTCATCATCCGTGAGGTCATCACGCTTTGCCACCGAAGCTTCCTTAACCCGGGTTTTCAGCATACGAAGAACCCTAACACGCGGCTCGTCCTGCCCCTTCATCGCAGTTTTCAGATCCTCTGCCAACTTCTCATTCAGGGTCATCAGTAGCCTGCCCGTTGAGCCATCTTCTTGAGAAGCTTGCGTCTAGCAGCCAATAACTTGCGCTTGCGGCGCTCGCTGGGCTTCTCGAAATGCTGATGCCTTCTGTACTCTGAGAGGCGACCTTCACGCTCTATGAGCTTCTTGAAGCGTCTCAGAGCGCTTTCGAAGGACTCATTGTCTCTGACAATGACACCAGCCAAACCAACACACCCCCCCTCAGGATCAACAAAATAGTGCCCTTTGGTGGCACTTCTGTTTGCATTTAGCCTGTTAACACTCCAATATAGCAGACGGTTTCCCCCCTGTCAAGGGAGTTAGTCCCTGAAGAGCCGGGAAAGCCGAACTTTTTCGAGGTTTTCTTAAGTAAAGTCGCTAACTTGTTGCAGCACAAAATGTTGCGGGCACAAATCCGCCCTGCACCGCATGAATGATAGCACTCCGGGCCACGGATGCCCTGAGGCCGCATATCAGACCAGCCGTCCTCCCTTCCTGATCCATAGCATCCAGGACAAAGTCCTTGTCAACACACAGGAAATTGTGCGCCTCCGGGCCGCTGGCCCGGCCCGGGGCTCTTCACCCAACTGGCGGACGGGTCAGGAATACCCGCCCATTCGCCTTACTTCTGGCGGGAAACAGCTCGGTACAGCTTGCCTGGGGACCCCGATGGGATATATTGAGGACTGGCTTATCGATGGTGTCGGCGAGGCGGAGGACATGTGATAAACAACAGGGAATTCAGACGCATCTATCTGATGCAGGTGCTGCTGGCGGTGGCCGACGCATTCGCGTTTAACTTCATGGCCCTCTACCTGGTCGGTCTTGGCTACCGTCTGGATGAGCTCATCCTCGCCGCGGTGCTCGCATTCTCCGTGCCCGTTGCTGCTATCGCCATTATGAGGCGGGCCCGTGCCAAAATCTCCTTCTCGCTGGCGTTTGCGGCAAAGATAACGGCCTATCTCATTGCCCTGTTCTGGCTCACGCCGAACACGATGAAGTTCATATACATAGCCAATGCTCTGGTACTGGTATTCTTCTGGATACCCTACAACCTGGAATTCTTCTCCTTCGCCACCGAGAAGAACAGGGCCTATTCCGGCAGCATCATCATCGCCATCTACCCGCTGGTGGGCCTGGCCATACCTGCGCTGGCAGGCTATGCCTGGCACTCGCATGGTTACACTGCAAACATGCTGATATCGGTCTCGATTCTCGCGATCTCCATCATGTACATGGCGTCAAACAAGGCCATCAAGTTCCGCCGATTCGACTATCATATATGGGACTCGCTCAGGAGCCTCAGAAGATACAGACTGCTCTTCTTCCTGCAAGGGGTATGGGAAGCCGCCGGTTTCATCGGGATTCCCATCCTGACGCTCATATTTGTCAGAACCGAGATGAGGCTGGGGCTTTTCCTCTCGTACCTGGGCGCCCTGAGCGTGGTCTCGACCATCGTTCTATCAAGGCTTTCCGATAGGCGCGGAAGCAGGACGGTGTTCATCTATCCGGCGCTGATTGCCGCGGGGACGGCCACTGTCTGCCTGAGTCTTGGAGGGACATTCCTGTGGTGGGTGATCCTGGCGGGCATCTTCAACTTCCTCAATATCATCAGTCTTCCTTTCCTGATCGCGGTCGCCCTGGACTCGGAAGTCACCGGCATAAACATGTGGGCCGGCAGGGAGCTGCTTCTCAATCTCGGAAGG
>JASFOL010000278.1:0-3383 GCA_050116545.1 bacterium
GATGGATTGAGCCGGCTGCGGCGCCGGGTCGGATTGACTTCGCCCTGCCGGCCGGTTTAGGATGTGAGCATGATTGCGGACCGTTTAAAGCGGCAGCTGGACTTCATCGTCGAGATAGACAAGATCAAGCATGTGCTCAGGCGCACTCTCACGATCGATGAAGACCGAAACGAGAATGATGCCGAGCACTCCTGGCATCTGGCCACCATGGCAGTGCTGCTGGCGGAGCACCTGACCGGCGATCCTGTCGATGTGTCCAGAGTGGTCAGGATGGTGCTGGTTCACGACATCGTGGAAATAGACGCCGGCGACACCTACTGCTATTCAGGCGCCGACCCCGCTGAGAAACTCGAGCGCGAGACCAGAGCTGCCGACAGGCTTTTCAATATGCTCCCGGCCGACCAGGCGGTTGAGCTGCGGGCCCTGTGGGATGAATTCGAGGCGCGCGCCACGCCCGAGGCGCGCTATGCCAATGCCCTGGACAGGCTGCAGCCCCTGCTTCTCAACTTCCATACCGACGGCAAGACCTGGCTTAAGCACGGTGTCACCAGGGACCAGGTCCTCAAGCGCGCCCGGCCCATCGGGGACAGTCTCCCCGCCCTCTGGGAATTCGTGGAAGGCCTTGTGGATGAGGCCGTGCGCCGGGGCATACTGGGCGAATAGACCCGCATGCGATTCGGCGGCACCCGCAGGCACGCGTTGGCGCCTCGGCGGCGAACGGCAGCACGCGCAGGGACTGGCAGGCGCGCGGCGGCAATTCGGGCGATCACCTTCTGACCGCGCTTCGACTCAGCCGGCTCATCGGATCGTGCGCCATGAGATTGTTGTGTCTGTCCCACAATAGTGGTATAATCTGGTAACAGACCACAGGCTGATGACTTCCGTAATCAAGGAGCGATCCGGCCATGCTCAGAATTACATTGCTTGCTGTTGTGCTTGTCTCACTCAGTCTGGGAACTTCTACAGCGGATACGGTCCTGGTTCCGGCCGGTTCTGTCTGGAAGTATTTGGATGATGGCAGCGACCAGGGGGTCGCCTGGCGAGATTCCGGGTATTCCGACGCAAGCTGGGCGGGCGGTCCTTCCCAGCTGGGATACGGTGACGGTGATGAGGCCACCACGGTCGGTTATGGACCCGATGCCAACAACAAGTATGTGACCACCTACTTCCGGCACAGCTTCAACATATCGGATCCCGGCCAGTTCGCCATCCTCGATCTTCGTCTGCTCAGGGACGATGGCGCAGTTGTGTATCTGAACGGCGTCGAGGTGGCGAAGTCCAATATGCCGGACTCGTTTGACTATCTCACCTTCGCGCCGGCGACCGTGGGGGGCACCGATGAAGACACCTTCTTTCAGTTCTATATATATCCCACGCGCCTGGTAGCGGGGACCAATGTGCTCGCGGTTGAGATTCACCAGCGAAGCCTGACCAGTTCCGATATCAGCATGGATCTGGAGCTGACCGGACTGACCACGCTTCCTGATCTCATGCGGAAGGCGCCGTATGTGCTATTTGCGGGCAATAACACCCGGATGCGCGTCGAGTGGCAGCTCATCTTGTCGGACACCTGTCTCTTTGAGTGGGGAGAGGACACCAGCTATTCCCGTGCGAGCCTGGAGACGGCGGAGTACGGGGACGACCACCAGTTTTCGCGTACGGTCGCGGGGCTGACACCGGGCCAGATGTATTACTACCGCGTGACGGCCGGCGGAAACCAGTACACGGGTTCCTTCCGGGCAGCCCCTGCGGACGACGCTGTCGCGGTCAAATTCTTCGCCTACGGTGATACCCGGACCTACCCTGCCGATCACGACGACGTGGCCGCATTGATGGTATCGAAGTATGCCGCCGACCCCGATCTGCAGACCATGACACTAAACGTGGGGGACCTGGTCTCCGACGGTGACATTGAGTCCAACTGGGACGACCAGTTCTTCGACCCGGCCTATACGAATATCCAGGCGGTGCTCGGCAATCTTGCTTACCAGGCATGCATAGGAAATCACGAGGGTTCGGGGGATCTGTTTGTCAAGTATTTCCCCTATCCCTATGTGTCCGACAGGTACTGGTCGTTCGACTATGGACCGGCGCACTTCGTGGTGGTGGATCAATACGTGAGCTACTCGACCGGTTCGGCCCAGTTGAACTGGATCGAGAACGACCTTGCGGCGACCACCAAACCCTGGAAGTTCATTTATCTCCATGAGCCCGGCTGGGGAGGCGGCAGTCATTCGAACAATATCAATGTGCAGACATATATCCAGCCGCTGTGCGAGCAGTATGGGGTCTACATGGTCTTCGCCGGGCATAATCACAACTATGTACGGGCGGTGGTGAACGGTGTCCAGCACATCACGACAGGAGGGGGCGGAGCCCCGCTCTATGCTCCCAATCTCACTTGGCCCAATGTCGTGACCGGCACCATGGCCCATCATTTCTGTGTGGTCGATATCGACAGGGGAGCGCTTCATTTCTCCGCGATTACCAAGGATGATGTCCTGATCGACTCGCTGACGATCTTCCTGCCCGGGGCAGGTGTGCCCGACAGAGGAGATGCCCCCGGAAACACTTATCTCGATCTCGGGACCGCCTCCCCCAACCCATTCTACCTGCATACCGAGATAGAGCTCTCACTCTCCCGGGAGATGGATGTGGTGGTGGCGATCTATGATGTTGACGGCCGGGTGGTGCGCAACCTGATCGACCACCGTATCGGGCCCGGCAAGTACCTGGTGGAATGGGACGGAATGGACGATGTGGGTTTCGCGGCCCCGCCCGGGCTCTACTTCTGCAGGGTCCAAAGCGCCGGCGAGGTGGACGTGGAAAAACTGGTGCTCTTGAAGTAGGCCGGCCTTATGAAAGCGATGCTGCTCAACGGACTGTGCGATCTTTCCACCTGTTCCGAACCCCTGGAGCTCACCGATATTCCGGATCCTCGGCCCGCGGATGATGAGGTGCTCATACGGGTATCCGCCTGCGCTGTCTGCCACACCGAGCTGGATGAAATAGAGGGCAGAACGCCTCCCCCCGGGTTCCCGGTTGTGCCGGGCCACCAGGTGGTGGGGACGGTCGAGCAGACCGGCAAAGGTGTCACCAGGCTCAGGATCGGCGACAGGGTCGGTGTGGCATGGGTGTACTCGGCATGCGGCAAATGCGCCTTCTGCCTGGCTGGAAACGAGAACCTGTGCGGTGAGTTCAGGGCCACCGGCAGGGATGCGGACGGCGGCTATGCCGAATACATGACTGTAAGCGAGGGCTTCGCTTTTCCCATCCCCGATGCATTCACAGACTCAGAGGCCGCGCCGCTGCTGTGCGCCGGGGCGATCGGTTACAGGTCCATGAGGCTTACCGGGCTCAAGGATGGTGAGCGGCTGGGCCTG
>JASFOL010000279.1:0-3376 GCA_050116545.1 bacterium
CGATAGTCTCAGGGCAAGAGCAGCTGAAGCGTATGTCATTGTCGAAAAAGTCCTCTCCCCCGCCGCAGAAATCCCGGCCGGATGGAAGGCCCAGGGAACCACCGGGTATGAATTTCTCAATCGTCTGAACGGCCTCTTCTGTGATCCCTCCGGGGAGCTCACTCTCAGCAGACTTTTCAGAGCTTTTACGGGAGTCACAGACTCCTTTGAGGACATCGTATATGAGAGCAAACGGCTGATACTGGAGTCCTATATGAAGTCGGAGCTCACCCAACTTGCCCGGCTCGCCCGCACCGCCATTAGGTCTCTTGAGGGTCCGGGTAAACATGGGCTGGCCGGGTCCGAGAATCCCGAAGCATCATCAGACCATCCGGAAGCCAGGTTGAAGGAGACTCTTGTGGAGATCATTGCCTCTTTCCCGGCCTACAGGACTTATGCTGATGTCAATGGACTGTCGGAGGCTGACCTGGCCGTGTGGAAGACCGCGCTTGATGAGGCCCTGAAGCGGCGCGGCGATCTCGCATTGGAGATAAGCGCCTTCAGGAAGTTAGTCCAGGCCTGCGGCGGCACGGAGGGCGAGCAGGCGCGCGGGGACAAACCGGCCGCCGGTCCTGAGGTTGAGCAACAGGCCGATTCCACGGCTGCGCCAACCGCCCATCCGGCTCCTCTGGCTATGGTCCTCAGGCTTCAGCAATTCACGGTGCCGGCCATGGCCAAGGGCTTTGAGGACACGGCCCTCTACCTTTATAACCGCCTGCTCTCCCTCAATGAGGTGGGTGGAGCGCCGGAGAGATTCGGGACAAGCCCTGGAGAGTTCCACGAGTTCATTGAGAAGCGCCGCGCGTCCTGGCCTTCATCGATGAGTGCCACTTCCACCCATGATGCCAAGCGAGGTGAAGATGCCCGGGCCCGCATCAATGTGCTCTCCGAGATCCCGGATGAGTGGGAAACAAGAGTGACTGCGTGGCGAAGTATGAACCGGCGGCACACCGGTGAATCCGAAGGCCGGACCATACCCGATGCCAACCTGGAGTATTCTATCTATCAGTCTCTGGTGGGCGCCTTGCCTCTCGAGGCTTTCGATTCTGAGACTTCCGGTTCTGAGGATTCGGGTTTCAAAAGTCCCGGTTTCGAAAGTTTCGATGCCCGGGTGTTCGTCAACCGCTTCAAGGCCTATGCGGTCAAGGCCGCCCGCGAGGCCAAGACCCTCACTTCCTGGGATCGCCCCGACACCCGCATCGAAGATGCGGTCTGCCATTTCATTGAGAGGATCCTGGAAAGGTCGGATGCCAATGCCTTCCTTCCCGACTTCCGGAAGTTCGCCGGGAAAATCGCACACTTCGGGATCCTGAACTCCCTCTCCCAGACCCTGATCAAGCTGGCGGCGCCGGGGGTGCCCGACATCTACCAGGGCAGCGAGGTCTGGAACTTGAGCCTGGTCGATCCCGACAATCGCAGGCCTGTGAACTTCCGGGCACTCGCGAGACACCTGGATGAAATCCTCGAGGCCTACCTGAAAGACCCGCTGAGCACGGTCTTGAATCTGCTCTCGAACGCCAATGACGGGCGTGTGAAACTCTTCCTCACTCATGCGTGTCTAAAGGCCAGAAAAGAAAGCATTGCGGTTTTCTCAGAAGGCTCGTATATACCGATTGAATCCCGTGGTCAATCCGGCCGGCACGTGGTAGCATTTGCCCGAGGCCATGGAAGCGGGAACGCCGTCGCCGTCGCGCCGCGGCTTCTGACGGGAATTGTGGCGCCGGGAGAAATGCCTCTCGGTGAGAGGGTCTGGGGAGATACGGAGATCGTACTGCCGGAAGCTCTCCTCTCCGGGTCGGCCGCGTCCGGGTGGCTGGATGCAATCACCGGTCAGGTGATCGCTACGGAAGGAACCCTGCGGCTTGCAGAAGTGCTGAGGCATTTTCCTGTCGCATTGCTCTTGAGCTCAAGGAAGTGAGTCGATGAAAAGAGGTAGCGGAGTCCTGATGCACATAACATCCCTGTCCTCCCCTTATGGCATCGGGGATATGGGGACAGGCGCGTTCGAATTCGCCGACTTCCTGGCCGAATGCGGACAGACCTTCTGGCAGGTGCTCCCAATCTCACCCACCGACCCCGGCCAGGGGAACTCACCCTATAGCAGCGCCTCGACCTATGCGTTCAGTCCGCTTCTTATAAGTCCGGACTATCTGGTCCGAGACGGCTTCCTAACCGAAGAGGATCTTAATCCCCTTCCCTATGGCAAGCCAGAGCGGGTCGACTATCCGGCGGTGACCGCCTACAAGACCAGGCTTCTCAATGCCGCCTATGAGCGCTTCAGGCACTTCGAGGACAAGCATGAGTTCGAGGGTTTTCGGGCCGCAAATGATCACTGGCTCGACAACTTCGCGATCTTCACCGCTCTCAAGGAGCGGGACCAGGAGCGTGTCTGGAGCGACTGGCCCCAGGATCTTCGCGACCGCCGGCCCGAGGCAATGGAGGCCATCAGGGCCGAACTCCGGGATGCGATCGAGCGGATCGAGTTCATCCAGTTCCTTGCCTTCAGGCAATGGCATGCCCTCAAGTCCTACTGCAATCAGCGGGGTATCAAGATGGTGGGAGACATTCCCATCTATGTGAGCTATGACGGCGCAGATGTCTGGGCCAACTCGGAGATCTTCAAGCTGGATAAGAAGAGGAAGCCAACTCATGTCTCCGGAGTGCCGCCCGATTACTTCAGCGCTACCGGCCAGCTCTGGGGCAATCCGGTCTATGACTGGGAAGTCTGCAAGCAAAGCGGGTTCCATTGGTGGCGCAGAAGAATGGGACACATCCTCAGCCTCTTCGACATCGTCCGTATCGATCATCTTCGTGGCCTTGTGGCCTACTGGGAGGTGCCTGCGGGCTCCACGACCGCGGAACACGGCAGCTGGGTTGAAGTTCCGAGCCGTGAGTTCTTCGATGCCTTGATCCGGGAACATCCCCGGTTTCCGATAATCGCGGAGGACCTCGGCCACATGACCCCTGAGGTGGAGGCCATCATGGATCACTATCGTTTCCCCGGCATGAAGGTCCTGCTCTTTGCCTTCGGAGACGATAATCCCGACCAGGCCTATCTTCCGCATAACTACAAGCGAAACTGTGTGGTCTATACCGGCACCCATGACAATGACACTGCCCGGGGCTGGTTTGAGCATATCGCGTCCCCGGAGGACAGGGCCAGGGTCAGCCGCTATATCGGCCGGGAAGTGAACGCGGAGAATATAAGCTGGGAGCTGATTCAGCTTGCCCTGCAGTCCATCGCCGACATGGCCATAATCCCCATGCAGGATATTCTGGGGCTGGGCCAGGAAGCGCGTATGAACCTCCCGGGCAACAAGGACGGCAACTGGCAGTG
>JASFOL010000280.1:0-3371 GCA_050116545.1 bacterium
CCCAGGTTATCGACCGCTTGAATGCTGCCCATTGCTCGAAGAACGCCGAGTCCAGAATGGGCTGGTAGTAGAACGCCAGGTTCCTGGTCTGGAGAAGCACTATCAACCTTACGGCGAATGCCGCCAGTACGATTGCGGCGGGAATAAGCCAACCTGACCTTGATCTCATCTGTCACTCCTCATCGTGCTGTAATAGATCTCGTCGGAGTTCAGCATCATACTGAACCAGACAGAGTGAAGCACTCCCTTGTGAAATGCGATCGAGGCATAGCGTCCGGGCGCGCGCTGGTGGTAAACCTCCGCGGGTTCGCCCCATGTCCGGCCATCATAGCAGCGCGTATTGATCGTGCAGTAGTTCTTCGAAAGCACCCGGCTTTCATACACCGCGACCAGATCGCCGGACTCCGAGACCGCAAGGTCCGGATAGTAGCTGGTCACACCTTCATCCCCGGCCAGCAGGTCCGCTCCCTGCCAGGTTCCCGAGTCGCAGAACGCGACATAAACCCTGTTCGTGTCATTGCGCCCGTCGAACCAGGCCGCGGCCCAGCGCCCATCCGGCAGCCCGGCGACCGACATTCTCCAGGGAATGTACTCCAGATCGGCAATCGGCTTTTCGTCTTCCCATTCAATGCCATTGTAGAGTCTTGAGCTCATGCGGTCTCCTTCGGGCCATATCACCATCAAGCGGCCATCCCGGTCACAGGAGATATCGGGGCGAAAGGCCTCCGGACTATTGGTGCATACCCCGTATGTCCCGATAAGACTGTCACCCACGACCCTGCCGTAGTATATGGCGGTCTGCTTGAAGGGACCTTCATGCCAGGCGATATGCAGCGAACCGTCGGGGCCGAGAGCGGAAACCGGACATGACGAGTCCAGGTGCGTATTGGTCAGGCGTTTCTTCACGACCACCTTGCCGTCCCTGATCCGGGCGTACATGATATCCGAATAGAGGCCGATTACCTCTTCCCAGAGTATATAGGTATCCAATGAGTCGCTGACGATGCAGGGGAAGCTCGATTCGGCTGGCGTCCGCGTTATCCGGAGCTCCCGGGGCGCACCGCCGTCGACGATGGAGGCATAGTAGATCTCGCGGTTCATGTTGCGGTCGTCCTCCCAGACCAGGTGTACCCTTCCCCGGGCATCCACCGCAATGCACTGGCCATTGGACCTTGTTGTTCGCGACTTGGCCCTGACATATGTCACCCGCGTTGTCTGCTCGAGCGAATAAGAGCAAGCATTTGCCGTTGTTGCGGTTAGCAGAAGAATTGACGCAGCTGCGACCCAGAGGACGATCAGCCTGATGCTCTTCATGTACTCCTCCCGTTTATCGGCCGACAGTATAATTTAACCAGCGGGGGAAGAGCAAGCAAGATATGGGTGGGAGTGCGCAAGACAGGCGCCGGCGCCTAGAAGGCTTCCCCGGCAATGAAGTAGAACCCGCTGGCGCCCTCGCCAATCCCGAAGTCCATGCGTAGATTGAAATTCTCATCGTTCAGGCGAAACCGCAGCCCGGCGCCCCCGGTGAACCTCATCCGCTCGCCGGAAAGATCGCTTACTCGATCGGCGACATGGCCCGTCGATCCGAATGCCACGAAAGAAAATCTCCAGAAGTAGGCCGTTCGAATCTCCACATCCGCGGTGAAAGCGGTCCTGTCGATATAGCGCCTGCCCGGATATCCTCGCAGAAAGGTGGAGCCTCCAATGCCCGGCATCATCTGAAATGGTGTATGGCCTGCGGTTGATCTCAGGACCGACCGGAGGCCGAGAGAGTATCCGTTGAAGAGAGGAGTGAAACAGCGCAGGTCCGCATCCAGGATTCCATATTCATAGGAGCTACCCAGGCCGGGACCATAGTAGGTGGCCTCCAGCCTGGCGTAGAGACCTTTCCTGGTGTAGTAGATATTGTCCCTTGTGTCCCAGGTACTCGAGATTCCGAGTCCCGACAGGTGACCTCCCCGGCTTCCGGGAATCTCGCCGGAGTCGAGCATGCCGCCGGCCTGCACTTCGGAGACGTTCTCGTACCAGAACCTGTACAGGCCCCCGAACGTCAGCCTGTACAGGCCCCGCTTCTCTGCCAGCATACTGAACTCCACGCCCCTGGGCGTGTAAGTCTCCTCAAGGGAATCAGCAGTCGAGTTTCCAACTCCCCAGAATGAGTACGGAAACTTCTGGACGCCCGCCTCAACCTTGAAGTGGCCTGCTTCGTCCGGTGAGTAGTACTCCGATGAAATCGCGAGACTGGCCTGCGACTCTGTCGTGACAATCGCTATACCACTGACATTGCTGGGCCTGTGCTCCGGGGCCCCCTTGAAGAAGTAACCCGCCGCAAGGCCCGCCCCGAACCGTGTCTCGGGTGTGTAGAAGAATATGGGAAGAAGCGTGCGGCTGGTCAACTCCAGTTGACCGGCTTCGACGCTGTCCGCGGCGGCCTCCTCCGCGCCTGCAGCCGCCAGGAAGCCCCAGGCAGCCGCCAGCGCTATTGCGGCGATGGTCACGCGTTTGAGCATATCAACCCTCTGCACCGGGCCGTCATCCGGGCCCTTCTACTCTCATTGAAACAAACAGTCATGGAGAGGACAAGAGTGCCACAGATCGGGCGTGGTGTCAGCAGGAAATCGGCGAGCGAGGCCGTCCGGGCGTCAGGGTCACAGCGGCAGCGGCGCCGCCATTGACGTATCGGCACCTGTGTAATAGTATCGGCATTGTGAAACCGGCGGCCTGGACAGCCTTCTGTGTTTTCGGGCTCCCGGAACAGGAAGGAGGGGTTCGTGGTACACGGTATTGCTGCAACCGGCGAAGAGCTGATCTCCCGGCTGCTCGAGGTGATAGAGAAGGACATAGTTCCCCTGACCCGGCAGGGTGTCGAGAAAGGCAACAAGGTGTTCGGGGCTGCGATCTTGAGAAAGTCAGATCTCTCCCTGGTCATCGCCGGGACCAACAATGAGAGGCAGAACCCCATGTGGCACGGTGAGACCCATACCATAAAGCTGCTCTATGAGATGCCTGCGTCCAAGCGGCCGCGTCCCGGGGAATGCATCTTCCTGTCCACCCATGAGCCGTGCACGATGTGTCTTTCGGCGATCACCTGGTCCGGCTATGACAATTTCTTCTATCTGTTCACTTATGAGGATTCGCGTGACTCCTTCAATATTCCTCACGATCTCAAGATCCTCAAAGAGGTCTTCAAACTGGGGCCGGGGGAGTACGCCCGGGAAAACCTCTACTGGAAGAGCTTCCACATAGTGAAGATGATTGAGGATTGTGACGAGGCCGCCCGTAAGCGGCTTGCGGCAAGGGTGAAGAAGCTGGAGGCGGTCTACGCCGAGATGTCCGATGTATACCAGCGGAACAAGAGCGAAATGGAGATT
>JASFOL010000281.1:0-3365 GCA_050116545.1 bacterium
GCCTGGCTTGCCAGGTTCGCCGATGAGGGCCTGCTCTATGTCTCGCTCCTGACCCATCCCACCACCGGCGGCGTGACAGCGAGTTTTGCAATGCTGGGCGACATCATAATCGCCGAGCCGGGCGCCCTGGTGGGCTTCGCCGGCCCGAGGGTGGTCCAGCAGACCATAAACCAGGAGCTGCCCAAGGGATTCCAGCGGGCGGAGTTCCTGCTTGATCACGGCATGGTTGACATGGTAGTCCCGCGCACGAAGATGAAGCAGACCCTGGTGGACATCTTCGACTTCTTCGGCGACATCGAGAAGCCGGTCGAGGAGAAGCAGAAGCCTGGGATCCTGAAGACCCCGCCCCATCTGGAAGTCAAGGTGGACAGAGGAAACGCCGGGCCGGGATCAGGGAAGGCGTCTGCGTCCGGCAAAGCGCCGGCGCCCGGTAAGGGTGAATGACCGGACTTTCCTACCAGGCTTCACTGGACTTCCTCTTCAATCTCGAAAAGTCGGGGATAAAGCTGGGCCTGGATCGGACTCTCGCCCTTCTTGCCGAAGTCGGAGACCCGCACCTGGGTTTCAGAAGCATCCACGTGGCAGGCACCAATGGGAAGGGATCTGTCGCCTGCTTCCTCAATTCAATTCTCCATCACGACGGACAGGTGTCCGGGCTTTTCACCTCGCCGCATCTGGTGGACTACAGAGAGAGGATCAGGACCGGCGGCAGAGCGATAACCCGCCGGGATCTCACCCGCCTGGTCGGCAGACTGGCACCGGCAATCCGCGGGACGAGCGTCAGCTACTTCGAGGCCACCACGGTCCTTGCCTTCGAGCACTTCGTGCGAAAGAAGGTGGAGACCGCGGTTGTGGAGGTGGGGATGGGAGGGAGGCTGGATTCAACCAATGTGCTCCGTCCCGAGGTGAGTTGCATTACATCGATCGGCCTGGATCATACCCGGTATCTCGGGCGGACGCTCTCGATGATTGCCGCCGAGAAGGCCGGGATCATAAAGCCGGAAGTACCCGTCGTGTGCGGGGCGCTCCCCGCCCGGGCCTCGGAGACCATAAGGAGGATCGCCCGGTCGCGGCAATCCAGGGTCTATGAGGTCGGAAAGGACGCCCGGGCCGAGGTGCTTGAGACGGGAATGAGCGGGTCGGTGATCAAGTATGCGGGGCTTGGCGGCAACCGGACCTATGCGATAGCCTCTCCCGGACTTCACCAGGCAGCCAATGCCGCCACCGCACTTCTTGCGGTCGAGGTCCTCAAGAAGGGCGGGCTTGCAGTCGGGGAGACCGCCGTCCGCGACGGGCTGATGAAGGCCTTCTGGCCCGGACGCCTTCAGGTGCTCTCGCGGCGCCCGCTCATTATCCTGGATGCGGCGCACAATGCCGCCGGCGCCCGCGTATTGGAGAAGGCCCTGAGAGCGATGCGCGTCAAAGCCGATGTCACGGTCTTCGGGGCCCTGAGGGACAAGGACTATCGGAGGATGCTCAGCACACTCTCAGAGGTCTCCGCCGGGTTCGTGCTCACCAGGCCGGCTTCGAACCGCGCGCTTCCCGTTGCCAGGCTCAAAGAAGCCGCCAGGGACCTCGGCCTCAAGGCCGGCTCCACCGCGTCTGTCGCCAGGGCGCTTGAGATCGCACGCGACCGGTGCGGCGGCGACGGCACGATGCTGATCTGCGGTTCTCTCTACATGATCGGCGAGGCAATGGAGAATCTGGGATACAGGCCCGAGCGGGTGAAGGTCTGCTAATATCACCTTGACACCAACCTGGCGCAAAACTATACTCACCTAGCTTCGGAGGAGAGAATATGGCTCAAGTCGTCTTAGAAAACGTGTCAAAAATCTTTTCAGGTGATGTTGTCGCGGTGGACGATGCGTCCATCGAAGTTGCCGACCGTGAGTTCGTGGTCCTGGTGGGGCCTTCCGGGTGCGGCAAGTCGACTTTCTTGAGAATGATAGCGGGTCTCGAGGAGGCCAGCTCCGGAAAGATTTCCATAGACGGCCGCGTGGTCAACGATGTCGCGCCCAAGGACAGGGACATAGCGATGGTGTTCCAGAACTATGCCCTCTATCCTCACATGAGCGTGTTCGACAACATGGCCTTCGGTCTCAAGCTGCGGAAGTATCCGAAGGACGAGATCAAGGAGAGGGTAGAGGAAGCCGCCCAGATCCTGGGCATCCAGAACCTCCTGGACCGGAAGCCCAAAGCTCTCTCCGGTGGGCAGCGCCAGAGAGTCGCCGTGGGACGGGCGATCGTCAGAAAGCCCAAGGTCTTTCTCTTCGACGAACCCCTTTCCAACCTGGACGCCAAGCTGAGGGTCCAGATGAGAACCGAGATCTCCAAGCTTCACAGCAGGCTCAAGGCCACCATGCTCTATGTGACCCATGACCAGGTGGAAGCCATGACCATGGGCGACCGCATCGTGGTCTTGAAAGACGGACTGATCCAGCAGGTCGCCGACCCCATGACACTCTATGATTCGCCGGTAAACAAGTTCGTCGCCGGTTTCATCGGCAGCCCGGCAATGAACTTCATCGACGCCAAGCTGGTGGATGAGGGCGGTCTCCAGGTGGATGAGGGCACCTTCAAGGCGAAGCTGCCGGCCCGGATGGAGAGCGTGCTCAGGACCCACGTGGGCAAGGAGATAACTTTCGGCGTAAGGCCCGAGTCTATTCACGGCGAGGTTGAAGACGAGTTCGCCGCCGAGAGCGCTGCCTTCACGGCCACCGTGGAAGTGGTGGAACCGATGGGCAATGAAACGGTTGTATATGTTACCACCGGCAAGACTCCGCTTGTGGCCAGGCTGATTACCAGGCGGGAGATCAAGCCGGAATCTAAGATAGAGCTTTTCATGGACATGCGAAGGGTTCACTTTTTCGACCCCACGGATGAGAAGACCATCGTGTGAGATGTTTTCTCATTTGCATCACCCCACGGATGCCGGTTCGCGCCATGATGATGGGTCGCACTAGCATGAAGCCTCATCTTCCCTTTCTTGTTTTCGTGGGACTCGCTACCGTTCTGCTTCAGGCGGCTCTCTTGCCGCCCCGCGCATATTGCCAGGATGAGTTTGACGTCTCGGCCGACAATCTCTTCGGCAGCCAGGCCGGGGGCCGCGAGATCGTGGTGCTCGAAGGCAATGTGAAGATAATCCACGGCTCAACCACCGCTGTCGCCGACACCGGCTACTACGAGAGGGACCGCGAGCGGCTCAGGCTGATAGGCAATGTGGTTGTCGTTGACGGCGATATCGAGGTCCGCGGCGGACATTGCGAGTATCTGAGGCTGGAGCGCACCGTCTCGTTCCCCAGGGGCATCGAGGCCAGCGATACCAATGCCACCCTCACGGCCGACAGCGGCGTCTATGACCTGGA
>JASFOL010000282.1:0-3350 GCA_050116545.1 bacterium
CGGACAAGGTCAAGATCGACTGATAAGAGCGTTGAGAGCAGATCGACTGGTGAGAGCATTGCGTGCACAGGGGAATCATATCTGTGGGGACACATATGCTGAAAGCGGGACCACAGGGCGCGGATCAGGGAGCAGTAAGGGTCAGGAGAAGCGGCCGGGATCAGGAAAAGCAGCCGGAAACATGAGAAACGGCTCAGGATCAGGGAAAGCGGCCGGTACAGCTCACTTCAGCCGGGCGAGGGCCGCCCTGGCGGCATCGATCTCCTCGAGGACTACGCCTGGAGACTTCATCAGTCTGATAAAAGTCTCGTATTCCTTGACGGCCTCTGCGCTTCTCCCGGCCTTCTCATAGACGGCGGCCAGGCGATAGTGGTATTTCGGGTGAATCAGGCGCCGGCTCCTGCCCTCCGGGTCAAACCTGGAGAGGATTTCGTACTGAGCGATGGCCCTTTCGAGATCGCCCTTCATCACATAGGCCCTTGCCTCCACATCCTTAAGCGGTGGAAGGTTGTACGCCAGCATGCCGTCGGTGTCGCTCATATAGGGTATCGCTACATGGTGGCACTTCTCGCAGACCGTGATTGCCTTCTCGTATGCACCCTCGGCCAGCAGTAACTCCGCGTGCAGGAGCTCAGAATAGTGAGGAAGCAACGAGCCCATCTCCTCCAGCCTGGCCCTTGCCGACTCGAGATCGCCCGAGCGGATGTCGCCAAGCCCGATTGCGAACGTGTAGGTGGCCATCAGAGTGGGAATGCGCTCCGGGGTATAGAGCGAGTAGCTCAGCTGGGCGGGGATGAACTCGGACTTATGATCGCGTATGGATTCCAGGCCGTTCCGGAAGCACTGCCGGCTCTCCTCATGAAGCCCCTGTTCCATCTGGATCCAGCCCTTGATTCTGTTGGCCTCCGCTTTCCAGAGCTCGCTCCCGGCCTCTGCGGCGAGATCGGCAAGAATGCCGACCTCAACCAGGGCGGCATCGAGGCGCCCCTGCCAGAAGAGATAGAAGCTCTTCCACTGCCGCCCTTCAGCCCTCGTCCCCAGAGACGGGGCCCGCATGGCGAACTCATCGATCCATTTCATGGCCTCAGGGTAATTCTCGAGCAAGGCGTGCACATAGGCCAGTTCCCAGTAGGCATAGTAGAAGTCCGGCCTGGCCTCGAGCGCCTTCTTGTATTGCGTGATCGTCTTGTCTATCTTTCCTATCCGGAAATAGAACTCGCCCATCGAGTCGATGGGGTTGGCATCGCCGGGATAGAGCGAACCGTATTTCTTGAAGTATTCGTACGCCTTCTCATAGTCCTCAACATCGGTGTACATATAGGCAAGCTCGTTCATGGCCCAGCCATAGTCGGGATCAAGCTCCAGCACGCGGTTGTACTCCTCGACCGCCTGGTAGAAGAGCTTCCTCACCCTGTAATGCGATGCCAGCAGGTGATGAACCCGTTTCTCCTGGGGAAACTCCCGCGCCATCTGCTTCAGGATCCGGAATCTCTTGTCAAGGTTCTGCTCCATCGTGTCCGCATAGGAAGCCTCGATGTACATCCGCTCCTTCTTGCTGGCCTTGTGAGCCAGCTGCATGGCGGTCTCGAAGGCCAGGTTTCGCGCCCTGGTCTCACGCAGCCTCCCGTATATCCAGGCGAGATAGAGATAGGCAACAGCAAACCCGGGGTCGATCTCAACGGCCTCCTCCAGCGCACGGCGCGCATCGTCATTGTAGAGCCGTTCATAGGCATTCCTGCCGCGGAGGAAACTGTCATAGGCATCCATCGAGGATGTGGTCACCTCGGCAATCGGGACCGCCCCGCCCGAGGCGATCCTCTGCTCGGAGAGCCCGATCCCCCGGGAGATCTCGTGGCTGAGCTCGTCGATCTGGGACTTGAGAATGCTGTCGACCCCGGCCCCCCTGGCGCTGGCGCTCTTGATCAGGCGCTTGGTCTCCACGTCCAGCACCTTGACATCGGTGGCGAACATCTCCCCGGCCTTGGTGAAGCTTCCCACCACTATCGAATCCACGCCCTCCAGCCGGGAGAGCTCGAAGCCCGTTTCCTTGTCTATGTCCTCGGTATCGCGTTTGCCCATCTGCCTCATGAGATCGTGGAGCCGCTCCCAGGTGACCACCCTGATATATCGGGACTGCTCCAGGCTGGTGATCAGCAAATTGGGAATGGCCTTCATCAGGTAGTTGTACGACTCATCGCCGGTCATGTTCTCGAAGCTTATGACCGCGACCGGCCTTGGCCCGAGGAAATTGGAAGTCGAATCGTCATCCTTGCCCAGCACCGCGGAGATCTGGGTTGCGTCCGAGGTCTTAAGCTCATCGCGAAGCGCCAGCAGGTCATCTCTCAATTCGGTCATGGTCTGGTACCTGCGTGACACCGCCTTATTCATGGCCTTTCTCACTATCTTCTCCAGCCTGACCGGCACATGCGTCTCCAGCGCCCTGACCGGCGTGGGATCGACATTGATAATGGAATAGATCACCGTCTGGTCGCGGTCGCCCCTGAAGGGGATCTGGCCGGTGAGCATTTCGTAAAGCACCACTCCCAGCGACCAGATATCGGTCCTGTGGTCGACCTCATCGCCCTTGGCCTGCTCCGGCGACATATAGATCACCGTGCCCATCATGGTGCCCGACTTGGTGATCCCGGCCTGGTCCATCAGCTTGGCCAGCCCGAAGTCCAGGATCCTCACGTCACCTCGATCGGTCACCACCACATTGCCGGGCTTCACATCGCGGTGGATTATCCCCGCCTCATGCGCCCGCGAGAGGCCCTCGGCAAGATGAATCGCCACGTCGATCGCGTCATCAACCTTGAGCGGCCCGCGCCTGACCTTCTCCTTGAGCGTCTCCCCCCTGTAATAGGCCATCACTATATACATCTGGCCGTCTTCGGTTTCGTCGATTTCGAAAATGGTGCAGATATTCGCATGGTCCAGGGCGGAGGCGGCCTGGGCCTCCTGGACGAACCTCTGCCTTGCCTCGGGGTGACGCACGAGGTCGGCGGGCAGCAGCTTGATGGCGACCGCCCTTCTGAGCCTCACATCCTCGGCCTCATATATGGTGCCCATTCCGCCCTTTCCAATCTGGCCCAGGATGCGGTACCTGCCCGAGAGAGTTGCTCCGGGCTCGATCTTTCTGGCATGCCTATCGAATGCGCGGGTTTCCGAAAGGGAAGAATCCCGGGTTGTCATGGGCAGCTCGGTCCCGCAATCAGCGCAGAATCGGCTTGTCGAGGCATTTTCAGAGTCGCATTTAGGACATTTCATGTGTTCTGGCTTTCGTTCGGGCCTCTGCTCTAGTCTGCGCATATTAGCATAGGGGAAGTTCCTTCGCTAGTCAAACCGGATCA
>JASFOL010000283.1:0-3344 GCA_050116545.1 bacterium
GACCTTGCCCACCTCGCGCGGCGAGCAAACCACGCCGTCGATTCCCGCCGAACGAGCATCATCGGCTCGCTCCAGGACAGTATCCATCAGATTGCCCTCAGGGGCGATGCTTGTGAGCACCGTCACGCCGATCACCCGTGGGCGCTCCAGGCCTGCTGCATCCGCCCCTTCCGCGGCGCCCTCAGCGGCCGCCGACATCATCTCCACGCCGCCTGCCGTATGCACCGTGAGGAGGCTCACTCCCCAGGAGGCCGCCGCGCGCACGGCACCCTTCACCGTATTCGGTATGTCATGGAACTTGAGGTCGAGAAAGATCTCCTTGCCCTCACTCCTGGCCACCTCGAGGGCGCGCGGCCCGAAACGCGTGAACAGTATGGACCCGATCTTGTAGAACTTCACCCGGTCGCCGGCCGTCTTGACAATGGACTTGGCCTGAACCAGATCGTCCGCGTCCAGGGCGATGATCACTTCTGCGCCGTCACCTGCCACGTCGATCCTCCTTACTTCGCTGCCTTACCCCTGAAATCATCGATGCTCCCATAGCCATGCCTTTTCATATAGTCTTTGAGGCCGGCCAGGATCCGGGCCGGCGCTGCCGTGTCTTTGAATATCACGCTCCCGATCTGGAGCGCATGCGCTCCCGCGAGGATATACTCGATCGCGTCCGAGGCGGTTTCAATTCCGCCTCCCGCAAGCACCGGCCGGTCGACCGACCGCGCCACCTTCCAGACCAGCAGGAGGCTTACCGGTTTTATGGCCCCGCCGCTCAAGCCCCCCGAAATAGCTCCCAGCACGGGCCTTGCCCGCTCGATATCTATCGCCATGGCAGGATAGGTGTTGGCAACCGCAAGCGCGTCTGCTCCCGCATCACAGACCGCCCGGCACACCTCCTCGATGCCGGATATCAGGGGCGGCACCTTGACTATGAGCGGAAGCCTCGTGGCTTCGCGCACTGCCGAGACCACCTCCTGCGCGGAGTTCCTGTCCCGGCCGAAGGCGATCCCCCCCTGCTTGACATTCGGGCAGGAGATATTGACCTCTATCGCGTCGAACCTGCCGGAACCTGCCGCAGGTTCTCCCCCGGCAGGTTCTTCCCCTGCCCTGGCGTCCAGCATAGAAGCCAGCTTCGCGTATTCCTCCACCTTGGCTCCGCCGATGCTGACGAAAACCTTGCAGGGGAGATCCAGCCCGGGAAGATGCTCGGCCATGAAGGCATCGGCCCCGACATTCTCAAGTCCTATGGAGTTGATAATACCCGACCCAACATCGACAAGTCTGGGGGGCGGATTGCCTTCCCGCGGAGCCGGCGTGATCGTCTTGGTCACGATCGCCCCGATGGATGCATAGTCCAGCAGGCCCTCATGCTCGGTACCGTAGCCGAAAAGCCCGGACGCCCCGACAAGGGGTGAGTCCAGCTTCAATCGGCCTGCCTTTACGCCAAGGTTCATGCTTCGAGCCACCGCTTCCAGTCTACCGATGAGCTGTCAAGAACCGGACCATCCTTGCACGCGTGCAGATAGCCGCCCCCGGCACGGGGCACCGCGCAAGCCAGGCAGGCTCCGACACCGCATGCCATCATCTCTTCGACACTGACCTCGCAGGTGATGCCGCGCTCACGGGAAACCCGGTGCACCTCGGCCAGCATTGCCCGTGGCCCGCAGGCCAGGACCTGGACTTCGCACGCCCGGGTGCCGCCGTCTTTCGGCGAACGAATGCTGCCCTCTCCCGGCGCGCGGGCGCCGCCCTCTTCAGGCGAACGGATGCCAGCCTCTTCAGGATCCGGGTGTCTGAGGCCGAGATCCTCAAGCACCTTGCTCAGGCCGTCACAGGCGGTTCCGGCAAGCCCCTTCGAGCCATCCTCGGTGCAGGCTACCACTTCGACTCCCTCGACCGCCAGCCCGACGGGTATGAGGAGGGTCTGTTTCGTGGCTGCTCCCACAATCAAGATCGTCCTGTCATAGATGTCCACGTACTTCCGGCAGAAGAAACCCAACGGGGGAAGGCCTATGCCGCCGGCAACGGCGATCACACTCCTCACGCCTTCCTTTACCGCGAAGCCGCTTCCGAGGGGGCCGATCAGGTCGACGCTCTCACCATCCACAATCCTGCTCATAATGCGGGTCGCCCGTCCCACCACCTTGTAGACTATCTCGATCTCATTCTCTCCATCCGTGGAGTAGACCGAAAAAGGGCGCTTCAGATACGGCCAGCCGGCCCTCGCGGCGCCAAGCATCACGAACTGCCCGGGCAGGCAATCGGATGCGACCGCCGGTGCGTCGAGTCTCAACATATGGAAATCGCCTCTGAGCCGCTCATTGGATACCACCTTCGAGCTCAGGGCGGTGGTCATCGATCCTGGCCCCCGCTGTCTTCGGACCCGGCGCTGTCTGCAGGCGCCGAGCTGTCCGCAGGCGCCGAGCTGTCCGCAGGCGCGGAAGGACTAGGGGGGGGCTCCTCCCCTGGAACCGGTGTCCCGGGCGAATTCTGGGGTTCGGCCGGCTCTTCGCTTTCCGTCGAATCTCTCACCACCGGCATCACCGGCGGAGGTCTCAGGTGTTTCTTCGCCGAGGAGGCGCCGTCGGTCTGCCCGGGTGGGCGGGACCTTCTTCTCGCCGCCCAGGCGGAGTCGGGTGAGACGGAGGATTGCTTGGGAGGCTCTCTCTCAGGCCCACCGGCAGACAGGCTGTCAGGCACCGCCATATCTCCGGGGGCAAGGCTGTCCGCCGCCGTGGAGCCCACGGCCAGGGAGTCGGCAAGCAGGGAATCCGCCGCCACGGTATCCGGCTTCTCGACAATCACATCCACCAGCGGGAGTCCCAGGCTTGACCTCGCGAAATTGGCATACACCGTGTTGGGGAACATCTCTATCACCTTGCGCTGGTACACGCGCGCGAGGGTGTCACCTTCCGACTCAAGCATGGCGGCAAATCTGAGCGCCGCCCTGGCGCCCCAATCGGTCTCAGGGATACTGTCCGCAATCGTCTCGAGATGCTCCATCGCCTCTTCCTCCAGACCCAGGTCCTCGATCAGAATCTCGGACATCATGAACAGGGTCTCGGCGGTCTTCTCGGGCGTATCCGGAATGGAGTCATTCAGAGTCTCACGGTAGGACTTCAGCGAAGCGAGCGCATCATGCCTGTCCTTTGCCAGCAGTCCATACTGGGACTTCTGCTGGGATATGCTTCCATATGTCACTATGGCCTGGTCAAAATCCTGGAGATTCTTCTCATATACCAGTCCCTTATCATAGGTGGCCTCGGCGCTCAACAGAGGGGCCTCTTCCCTGCTGATTTCATCAGCCCGGTCAAGGGCGTCGATTGCCGAATCGAAGTCTCCCTGTGCCT
>JASFOL010000284.1:0-3339 GCA_050116545.1 bacterium
AAACCGTCGCCCCACTCACAATCCTCCCATTCTACTTTGGCACTCATGAGAAACGCGGGAGCAACGCCTGCGTAGAGGCTGGGCGTCGTGGAACCCTGCATCTGAAACATGTACTTAAGGAGAATCGGGATCTCAATATAGTCGTACTTGCCCGTCTCCTTGCAGCTGCCGTCCTCCCACTTATACCCCTTCTGGCTATAGAGGACCTCCGGCTGGATAGCCAGTGCGGGCGTGAAAGCGTATGTAAGGAAACCTCCGCCCACAAAGCCGATCCGGGACTTGTGATGACTATCGGTATCGCTTCCTCTGACACCGGCGATATTGACACCTGCCTTGATGCCCTTCGCCACGATGCCGCCTCCGGCCTGTGCAGCGACGGCGACTGTGAAGATCAACAGCATCACCAAAACGACAATGCGACTCCTCATCTCCTGCCTCCTTCTTCAGATCCTCTGCCTGCCCGTTCAGCCCGACCCTCCACCCTCGTGGTGAAGATTATGTTAAGGGCCCAGTTCGCTGTCAAAGGGAAAATCGCGGGTCAGCTCTTGATCATTGATGCCGGCATCGCACCCGTCCTTCACGTATGCGAGCATCGTGTTGGAACCCATGTTCATCGAGCCCTCTTCGGACCCGCCCACTGCGTCCGCGCGGACGCACAGTCACGGGCTTGAATTGCCGATTAAGACAATGTATACTGAAGTTCCAGGCACGAACGCTCACCGGTCGGCTGTTTTGTGGGCTGGTGTGCCTGCTCAGGAAGGACCTATGGACATACTGGGCATGCCATGGCCTTCCTGCCTGAATTCAATTGTCGCGCCTCCTTGATTCTGCTGAATCGGTACGATGTAAAGCCATTGTATTCACCCGGAGGAGACCACGCAAACACCATACGGCCAGCCACGCGTCAAGCACTCCACCGGTTGCCTGTGGTCTCACATGAGAATGCATACTCGGATAGTCTGTCCCGCTAAAAGATTCATCTATCTTTAGTCAAACGCACAGAGCGCGCATTGTCTTTGGGCTAATTATGCGGACTTATTATTCGCAGATTGCTCATCACGGCAACTGAAAACGCAAGTGCCGGGTTTGTGTCTGGTGCCGACGAACTCCAGTAATTCACTCCTCCAAGCCCTCTCGCCTTTAATACCCCGGTAGATATGCGCACTCCCGACCACTGAGGATTGAAGCCGGTCTCGTCAGAGACGATGTTGAAATATCCCGCGCTATCATCTCCACAGAAATCGATGAGTTCCTGCCATTCCTGCCTGGAGGGCAAGTGCCATCCACTCCTGATCCCCGATTCTAACGATCCTGTATCTGTCCCCTTGCTGATCAGAGAAAGAGCCCTGGCGGCCACAGGAAATGGCTAATACAGAGATCGACAGGCTGACAAGAAGACAGACAGATTAGAATCGCACTCGACTCATTACACGATCGCTCCTTGAGTTGGACAACTATTTACGCGGTGGCGGTTATGTCTCTTCCAAACGGATTCTCTTGAGTCCTTGCCCTTCTATATCAGACTATCTCTTGTTTCTCCGAGCCGCCCACCGGGAACCGAACCAGGAACCGAGTATTAGCATAAGGCCAAGGAAGGCAAGTAATGATGCTTTACTGTGCAGGGGTGCGAGGCCGGGGGCCACAGTCGGTAACGGTACATCGCCGGCCAGTCCGATTCCAAGTAGAATAAACCCGGCGGTCATCGCCAGGCCTATCTTGCCTTTTCGGTAATTCAGAATCAGAACAACTACCGCGACAAATACCAATAACCACAAGAGGATTCCCAACCCTTCATCAAATTCCATACTATTCCTCCGTTCGCAGACCCAAACGTCCAGGTTCTTTCTGCTCTGCAACTCTACGCGGGACAGTCCTTCTCATGATTCCTCCTTCATGCGTCCCGGTCGATCACAGTACATCGCTTCAACAATCGCAACTGGCGTTTTTGATCACGTCGCCACGCGGACGCGCGTGTCCAGCTCCGCCAGGTGATACTTCCCAAACAGGACTCTAACACATTGGCTCCTTTTGAGGTGTGACGGTCTCCTGTTGACGCCTCCCAAGGAAAGACATATCCTGTTGCCTGCACCTGGAATGCGCCCGGCCGAAAATGATGAATGAAACCAAAGACATGAGATCTTCAGGCAAGCCAAGGTGGGTGGCTCCCCTTGTTGTTCTGGTGCTTGCGTTTGCTCTTCGCCTGATCCACCTTTACCAGGTCAGAGACAACCCATTCTTCCTCCACCCTATCGTTGACGCATGGGATTATCACAATGAAGCCCTACGCATGGTCAGGACCGGAGACTGGATCGGAAACCGTGCCTTCTTCCAGGCCCCGCTTACCACCTATTTCCTGGCCCTCGTCTACAAGACGGCGGGCGTCAATCTGCTGTGGCCGAGAATAGTCCAGGTGATAATGGGAAGCCTCAGCGCCGCAGGGATGTTCTTGCTGGGACGAAAGATCTTCAGTGAAAAGGCCGCCTGGATCGCCGGGCTCGTTACCGCCTGCTATCCCCTGTTCATCTTCTTTGAAGGGGAGCTCCTGGCCCCCGCCATGACCCTCTTCCTGGATGTTTGCTTCCTTCTCCTTATCTTCGGCATCACGAGGGAAAAGAGCGTTTCAAGATGGCTCCTGCCCGGATTGGTCCTGGGACTGAGGGCATTGGCCACCACCAATATCCTTGCCGTGGTCCCCGTGTTCTGGATATGGACACTGCTGCGAGGCCGGAGCTGGCAATGGCCGGGTAGCAAGACCGCCCAGGCGGTCATCATATTCACGGCCGGAATCCTGATAGCGGTCGGGCCGGTCACCATCCGGAACCGGTTGCTTCAGAATGACTTTGTTCTGGTCTCATCCAATGCCGGTCTCAATTTCTATCTCGGGAACTCCGGGGATTATGATGAAAAAGTCGGGATCAGGCCCGGCGCGGACTTCGACCGGCTGATCGAGAAGCATGTTCGCGCGGGCCGCCGCGTGGGGCCCGAGATGTCGGGATATTTCTTCAGAGAGGCCCGCAATTACGCCGCCGCAAATCCGGCAGAGTATGGCCGACTCCTGCTTCACAAGACCCGCCTCTTCTTCCGGGGAGAGGAGATCATGCGCAATCAGGAAATCTATCCTTTCCGGAAGTACTCCGGGGTGCTGAAGCTCCTGCTCTGGAAGGTGCGCCTCCCGGGCGGAGCCGGACTTGCCTTCCCGTTCGGGCTTCTCCTGCCCCTTGCATGGCCGGGCTGCCTGCTGGCATTCAGGAAGCGAAATGGCCATGCCCTCTTGCTCCTGGCATATGGGCTTGCCTACTCGGCGACCGTGATAGCCTTTTTCATAACCTCACGCTACCG
>JASFOL010000285.1:0-3332 GCA_050116545.1 bacterium
TACCCTGAAAGGTTCAAGGATGAAAAACAGCGCAACCAGTACGGCAATAGCGGCGAGTGGAATGACGATCTGCAGCAGCCTTCGACGCCCGCCCTGTTCGACCTCCGCCCTGAACAACTCGGTAGTCTCCGTGAGCTCGATGCGCTTTCGCTCCCGCCTGAGATCGGCGACAATATCATCCACATGCTGGTATCTCTCGTCGCGATCCTTGGCGAGCGCCTTCTCAACTATCGCCTGCAGGCCCTCCGGCACCCCGCTTTTGAATCTCTCAAGAGGTTCGGGGATCTGGTTGACTATCGCATTGATGATAGAGGGCTCATTTTCTCCCTCGAAGGGCCGCCGGCCGGTGATCAGCTCATAGAGAACCACACCGAAAGAGAAAATGTCCGCGCGGCGGTCCACCTCAAGCCCCCTGGCCTGCTCGGGCGACATATAGGCGATGGTGCCGAAGGTGGTCCCGGCCCTGGTCAGCTCGGGCGAGTCCTTGACCTTTGCGAGCCCGAAGTCGGTGATCTTGGGCCTGCCGTCCGGACCAATCAGGATATTCTGGGGCTTGATGTCCCTGTGGATTATGCCCGCCTCGTGAGCCCTGCCCAGACCTTCACCGATCTGCATGGCAAGATCAAGGATTGTCATGAAGGAGGCCGGCTTCTCATCGATGACTTCTCGAAGCGATTTGCCCTCGACGTATTCCATGGCCATGAAGGGCCTGCCCTCGAACTCCGACACTTCGTGAACCGTGATGATGGCAGGATGGCTCAGGGAAGCCGCGGCCTGGGCTTCGCGAATGAACCTCGCCTTGATTTCCTCATCTGAGGTGTACTGGGGCAGCAGGAACTTGAGCGCCACCTTGCGGTTGAGCCTGGTGTCGTCCGCAAGATAGACCTCGCCCATTCCTCCCGCGCCAAGCTTCTCGGTGATCCGGTATTGGGCCACCTCCGTTCCCGAAGCCAGCACACGGTATGCCCTGGTCTCGTCGAAACCATCGGCTCCTTCGCCGGACATCATCGCATTCCTTCCGCAAGCATCATAAGATCAAGCTCCGACTGTTTAGCATTTTAGTGGAGCCGCCGGAAAAATCAATCACAATGATTACCATCTGCCCGGCTCGGCTCCATCAACTGCTGTCGCGTCATCTCACCTGTCCGCCGCTGTCTCATTTGCCGGAACATTGTATCGTCGTGCCGTCACATCACCTGCCATGTAGCGGCAGCTACTTGACAGCCGTTATCGCGGGGTTCTCACCCAGGGCTGCCGCGGTCGTGACTGCTCTTTTCACAAGGGGACGCAGCAGCCGGTCCAGGCCGGACAGGTGCCCCGGTCTCTCCTTGTTCGCAAGCCTCTTGTAGAGATCTCCGGCGACATCGATCCCGTTTTGAGTCGGCATCACCGCGCTGAAGCCTGCTTCCTCCAACCAAGCGGCAAGCGTATTCCCTGATGGGTGGACCAGATCACAGGTGCGGGTTGCGGTTATGAAGGGCACTATGCGGTCCATGTTGTTTTCCCGAATGTCATGAAATGCGAGCGGGGGGCCCGACTTCTCCAATAGCCTGAGCAAATCATCTGAAGAGAGTGAGATCGACAGGCCGAACATGCGTGCTCTCTCCCTTTCGGCATCCCGGTCATAGACAAACATGCGCGACTCTTTCCTACCTGAGTTCTCGATTGTGACCTCGTGTTCCCTGCCGTTCCGGTACCTGTCCAGGTCCTCGTACATTATCCTCATTCGGCCACCGGGCTTGAGCACCCGGTACAGCTCCTTGAGCGTGGCCTTCGGGTCCGGAGTCTGCTCCACCGAGGAGGCCGCCATCACCCCATCGAAGCTCCCGTCATCGAAGGGCAATGAACTCCCCGGCTCTGAGTAAACGAATTCCGTGTTGGCTATTCCCATCCGCACGGCATTGTCTTCGCAGACCTGGCGGCGCTTCCTTGATCCCTCGACTCCCGTCACCCGCAGCGCAAAGGGCGCCACCCCCAGAGAGGGCCAACCGTCCCCGGGTCCGAAGTCCAGCAGCCCCTTTCCCTCGCCTTTGACGCTGAGAAGAAAGTCCAGAATGGCGCCGCGGTCACACCAGTGTCCCCGCTTTGCGATATCGAATTCCTCATAGATCAGGGGAAGGCGATAATTCGACTGCGATTCCATTTCATCATAGAAGAACTCCTCGGAATTGCATTTCTCGGGACGCAGGTTCCGCTCTATCCACTCGATCATCGACCCGAAACCTGGCGCACCGCATCCGCCAGGCCACGGATGCCCTCAATCTCGGCATCGGGGATCTCAAACGGTATGCGCGGCTGCTGTTTCCGGTGCAGACCCACCCGCACCAGGATCGCTTTCATACCGAGTTGCCTGGCCGGTATTATGTCATTGTCGATTCTGTCGCCCACCATCAGGCATTCGCCGGGTTCAACCCCGCATGCGCGGGTTATCCGTTCGAGATAGCGCGGATCCGGCTTGGTGATGTCGAAATCGTCCTGGGTGAATCGATAGGAAAAGAGTTCCAGCAGGGATTCGCGTCTGAGCAGGTCCAGCAGATCGACTCCGTACTGACCTGCTATGCCCAGGCGGAAGTCGCGGGCTATCGCCTCGGCTTCTTCCCGGAATCCCGGCATCACCCTCAAGGGAGGCCTGTTCGGCCTCCACTTCAAACGGAACTCTGTATAAAGGCGTTCGTAAAGCGCCCGGTCGGGTCTGGTGTGTTTCCAGATTGCATATGAAAGGACCCTCGGGCAAAAACCCTCAATGGCCTCATCAAGATCGCGATAGAGCATTTCGGGCGAGTAGCCCGGCACCACACCCGAGAGGACCTCAACGGCGACCCTGACCCTGGCCTTTGCGTCTTCTGATTCGTCGAGGATTACCCCGCCGGCATCCAATAGCACCGTTGTGAGTTTCATCATGTCACTTTGATTTCACAGAATATGCTGGATTGATCGACTTCAGTTATGTCGGCTTCGGCACCCAGGCTGCCGGTGAGTGCCAGGAACTCTTCGCCATCGACCGTGGTCGCCACAAATCCGTCCTTGCACACAATAGCACCGTCACCGGTCCTCTTCGTATCGATTTCTCCCAGAAGGCCCTCCCGGGCCTGAAGCATGAACCATTCGAGACGATGTTCCCAGAACCTGCCGGAGTAGGATGAGAATATCACGGTTCCGCCCGGCCTGGTCACGCGCATGGCCTCACGGATCAGCCCGGCCTTGTCGGTGTGGAAAGCAGAGATCCCGTTCTGTATGCACACCGTGTGGTCGAATGTCGATGTCCTGATCGCCATCCGTGCCGCATCCGTGCAAATGAGTCTGCAGTCCGAAGAGTCCGGGATATGCTTCTT
>JASFOL010000286.1:0-3331 GCA_050116545.1 bacterium
CACTCCTCGGCCTTGGGAAAGTCCTTGTTCTTCTCGAAGTAGACCTTGCCACTCCTCAGGGCGGTCGAGCCGCCACAGCCCATCACGACGAGAAGCGCGGCAACAACCGCGCACTTGACCAGTCTCATTCCATCCTCCTTGCGAGCCACTGAGTTTCGATAGAACTTATTCCGGTAGAATACTTAGCAAGTCAGCCAATCGGTGTCAAGATAACAAAAGCCCCATTTGCGGGCAATGGAAAACTCCTGCGCACGGCCGGTGAGTGCCCCGCGCGCACTTCCCCTCAGCAGTGGTCTCCGAGCGCCGCGCGCCCTTCCCGCCTGCCGCGGTATCCGAGTGCCACAGCCTGCCACTTCTCCCCTGCAGTGGTCTCAGCGACGGCTATTTTGTTTCGAGTTCGGCCAGGCGTTCCTCCAGCACCTCTATCCGGCCCTGCTGGGCCTTTATGGCTTCTATCAGGACGGGAATGATCTCGGCATAGGCGACAGCCATCTCCCCTTCCACACCCTCAGCCACAACTTCGGGCAGGACTTCCTCAACATCCTGGGCTATCAGGCCATAGTGGCGGCCCGTATCGAAGTTCCTGTCCTGGTTTTCTTCGGTCCGCCACAGAAAGGACACCCCTTCCAGGCTCATCACCTTGTCCAGGGCCCCGGTAACGCTCCGGATGTCCCGCTTGAGATTGCGATCCGAGCAAACCGTGTACATGCTGGTACCGCAGGCGGCGCCGTTCACGTAGAGCCTGTAGCCTCCGGGATCGCCACCCAATCCCATATTGCCGCTTCCACCCTTCAGCCAGACCCTGTTGCCGTTCTGGTAGAAACGCAGGTCATCCGAATCCCCATGCTTGTAGATGGCCCAGACATCAGACGCCGGGTCTCCGGCGTGCTTGAAGTTAACTTCCGGTGAACCCGCCGAGGTGGACTCTACGAGGATCCGCGGAGCATCTCCCTTGAGGTGAAGCTTGCGCTCAGGATTGTTCACACCTATTCCGACATCGCCCCCGGGTTCGATCACAAACACGGGTTCGATATACATCCCGCCGGACCGGATGAATGCCAGCACGTCGGACATGTCTCCCCTGCAATCGATTTCCCAGCCGCCGTTGTCATTCTCAAGAGAGAGGCCGGCAATGCCCACACCGCCCTCCGCCTTGGCCTCCATCCAGCACGAGGATGACTGCTTGATTTCAAGCGCGAGGGCGGGAATCTCCACCCCAATGCCCACACCGCCGTCGGAGTCTATCACAAACAGAGGCTCCTCCTTGCCTATCACGAAACCATCGACGCCCCAGGCGCCGTACCCGGCAACCCAGGTGTCCGCCCCCGTGGCATCTATGCCGGGCCTGAAACCAATGGTGGCCTCATTGTTCCCGGTATTGGAATTCTCGACCCTCAGCATTCCGAAGTTGGATGTTGGGCTGGACACGTGCAGCCTGCAGGCGGGCTGCCGCGTTCCCAGCCCGAGATCTCCGCTGGAGAAATCACCGAAGATGAGCACGTCGGTGGATTCCGGTCCGTTCGCAATGCAGAGCTCATCCGATCCCGCTGTGTTCAGATTGAGACCGGCCATATAACCGATATAGACATTGTCATCGCCGTCCACGGTCTGCCCGGCGAAGTTGCCCAGGCAGACGTTTCGACTTCCGCTCACAATGCCGTGACCGGACCCCTGCCCCAGGAAGGTGTTGTCAGAACCGCCGACGATGCCGGATCCGGCGCCACTCCCGACGGAGGTATTGCTGGTGCCGCCCGAGTTGTTCCTGCCTGCGTGCGAACCCAGGAAGGTGTTCCAATGTCCATCGTAATTGTCGAGGCCCGCCAGGGCTCCCACGAAGACATTGTCCTGGCCGTCGGAATTGGAGAGACCTGCTGCGTGTCCCACGAAGACATTGTAGAAGCCCTGAGAATTGGAGTAGCCGGTGCTGTCTCCCACGAAGACATTTTCCATACCCAAGGTGTTCGTCCATCCTGAGGCCTCTCCGACGAAGGTATTGCTGGTCCCGGTCGAGCCGCTTGTGACGTTGTTTATGCCGGCACCCGGCCCGACGAAGGCATTGGCCGTCCCCTCCACAGAGAGCACTCTGCTGTGATCTATCTTGAGGTCACCACTCAGATTGATGTTGCCGTCAACCGAAAGCTTCTCCGCGGCCGTGCCTACTCCTATCCCAACATTCCCGGTGCCCAGCGCCACTGTCATGCGATCGCCGTCCTGGGCAAAGACCAAGTTCCCCAGGCCCCTGTCCTTGTATATTCGCCAGACGTCTTGAGGCTGATCAACCAGACTCGTGAACTGGATCTCCGGGTCGGACGTTCCGGCTGCCAGCAGAATCCTCGAAGACGGACCGCTCAGATGAAGCCTCTCCGCGGGGTTTGAGGTGCCGACACCCACAAAGCCCTCAGTATCGACGTAGACAGCGTCTACCGGGCTCCCGTCCACCGCATCAAGCGAATGTCCGTCTCCCGAGCCACCCACATCGTCCACCCCGTCGGCAAGGCCGCCGGGAATTCCCTTGAGCCTGGTCCAGTCCACGGGGTTGGAGCCATTGTTGACGATTCCCACCGTACCCAGGGAATCGCGGTGCACGTAACGGAAGTCGTGAACATGCCCGGTGTCGGAGAATGCCACCGCGTCAAGACCATCCAACCTGTCGGCATCGAGACCGCTGTATGCCCCGTCATTTGTCCTGGTCCACACCGAGTCCGAAGCCACTCCGCCCAGGCTGTCACAATTCGCTGCACTTGTGGCAGTCATCGCGTGAAAGGCGAATGGCACGCTCACGATTTCGCGGCGCGGGGAGAGGGCCTCGCCGCCTAGTTCCACCTCAAGCCAGACCGGATCTTCGAATGACAGATTCACCGGAGTGCTCTCCCCGAGTATCACCGAGAAGATCCCGGCCGAATCCGCTTCTATGGTTCTGGATTCGCTCCAGAGCAGGGCGCCGCCTTCGGGCTGGTCATAGATGCGGAAGACCATCGATTGGGATCCCACAATGGCCTCTCCGCTCTCTGCGCCTGTGAGCTTCCCCTGGTAGTTTATCTTCTGCGGGGCCTCGCCGGAAGCAGCCGCAGCCAAAAGGATCACGGAGAGCCAGATGAGCCCGGACAGCCCACGATTCAACCTTGAAGGCAGCATAACATCCTCCCATGTTAGCCGGTCAAATGTTCGTATTGCAGGAACTCCCGCAATCGAGACCATCAAAGGCGATGTCTCAAGAGGATTGCGGGCTCTGCAGGCATGATAGCACCATTGCCGGACGGGTCAAGGACTACGGAATTCCCGACCCGGCCGATGGCCCTGGAACGCAGGCGGGGCTTGCCTTAGAGCGAAA